>CAYZUW010000127.1:0-10518 GCA_964481325.1 uncultured Saprospiraceae bacterium | reverse complement strand
CTTTCTTGGCATTTTTTTGCTTTGAAAACCCTAAACCTATTTCAGGCACGGACATGCTTACTTTTACTTGTATGAGACGGAATTAAGCAAGATTAAGCTTCGCAATAATAAATGGTGAATTAAGGGTGTTCAGAAAAAATAATTCAATACTTTTTCGTGCTAAAATAACTTTAAACAAATTACGAACTACACTTAAATGTCGTCTTTGACCGCCTCATTTTGAATGATTCTCAATAAATAGAGCCATTTTTTGAAAAAAATTTAGGCTCTAATTTTTTTCTGAACACCCCTAATGGTGAATTATGAATGATAAATTCTGTACTTACTTATTTTTATAAAAACCATGGAGTGGTGACATGATTATAGCTTGAGGTGATAACCTCAAGCGATTGATAAGCAAGTTCCAATTTGGCGTGATTTTCTTTTAAAAATCGTGACAAATTGATTTTATTCACAGCCCCCATTTTTAGTTCTTTTATCTTCGAGAAAAAATAATCTTATGACATGTTAAAAACCGAAGTGCGCTTCGTAGTTATGAATGGTGAATTAGGAATGCAGCGCTTGTGTGTTCAAAAATTCTCTTTTGTATAAGCAAAGCCTGCCTCGAGATTATTTCGAGGCAGGCTCAGGTGCTTTCTAAACAAAGCCCCATTAAATTAGTCTATATATTTTCTTACTTAGTGATGGAGTGCGTTGGTCTTGACCACTTTGGTTTTTCACCTAAGGACTCGTATTGTGAGTCTTCTGCTTCTACCATTTTGGGTTTGCTTTTTTTGGTGAAAGGTTTTTGTGGGTTCAAGCCTAAGGCAGCGAACAACTTCATGTCGTCTGAAATCTCAGGGTTGGGGGTGGTCAATAATTTGTCTCCTGCAAAGATAGAATTGGCACCTGCGAAAAAGCACATGGCCTGACCTTCTGGGCTCATCTGTGTTCTACCCGCTGACAATCTTACCTGGGTAGTAGGCATCACGATTCTTGCCGTTGCTACCATACGTACCATTTCCCAAATTTCTATAGCTTGTTGATCTTCTAGAGGGGTGCCTTCTACAGAAACCAAGGCATTGATAGGTACGGATTCTGGATGTGGCACTAGGTTAGAAAGGGCAACCAGCATGCCTGCACGGTCTTCCACTTTTTCTCCCATTCCAATGATACCGCCAGAACAAACTGTAACGCTAGTCTTTCTGACATTTTCGATGGTATCTAAACGATCTTGATAGCCTCTGGTGGAAATAACTTCTTTATAATATTCTTCAGAGCTATCTAAATTGTGGTTATATGCGTAAAGACCTGCTTCGGCTAATCGCTTAGCTTGATTTTCTGTAATCATACCTAGCGTGCAGCATACTTCCATGTCCAACTTATTGACTGTACGTACTGCTTCTAAAACGTTTTCGAATTCCGGACCATCTTTGACGTTTCTCCAGGCTGCTCCCATACACAAACGTGATGAACCAATAGATTTTGCTTGGATGGCTTTTTGCTTGATTTGATCTACCGTCATCATTCCTTGCGCTTCTACGTCTGTATGATAACGAGCAGCTTGAGGACAGTAAGCGCAATCTTCAGGGCAGCCTCCTGTCTTGATAGATAAAAGCGTACTTACTTGTACTACATTGGGATCATGCGATTGCCTGTGGATACTCGCTGCTTTGTAGAGCAAATCCATCATAGGCATATTATAGATATCGAGAATTTCTTCTTTAGTCCAATCGTGTCTTTCTTTCAATGTCATTTTTCTATACTTTTTACTATTCGCTTTTCGATATTAAAATACTCACTGCATTACCTCCGAAACCGACCGAGTTGACCAAAACAGAATTGATTTGTTTTGGTATTTTTTGGTCTTTCAGGTACGGTATGCCTATAAACTGATTTTTTTGAATCATTCTTATGGCTAAGTCCGCACTCATCAATCCAGATGCCCCAAAGGTATGACCAATACACCACTTATTAGATGTTAGAGCAGGCATTTTTTTGTCAAAAATATGGGTTATCGCCAACATTTCCGCTTTATCGCCTTTTAGGGTTCCTGGTGCGTGCAAAACGATAGCGTCAACGTCCTCTAAGTTCTTGTCTTTGAGACACATAGCCATAGATTTTTGAAAACATTTTGCATCTGTAGAAATTGATACAGGATGCTTAAGCGCTTCTGTCGCGTATCCTATCCCTGTAATGCGGGCTAGTGCACCCTCTATTTTGCCTTTGGCTAAGAGCAAAGCGGATGCCGCGTCGCCCAGTACCATCGTATTATTCTTTTTTTGCATATCTAGGGCTCGACAAGGGAAGCCCTCTAATTCTTTCGAGTATATTCTCAATGCTTTGATCTGCGCCAGCGTAAAAGGCGTCACCGCAGATTCTGATCCTCCCACTATAAAATAATCGGACATGCCGCTCTCTAACCAAGCGATAGCATTCAACATGGAATGCAAGGCTGTAGAGCAAGTAATCGAATGGCTAATCACAGGGCCATCGACTCCCAAATCATGTGAGACCCAAGAGGAGATATTTCCTAGCGTTGTGGACGGAGAAGCAATACTCGCACACTCTCCATGTTTCTGAAAGTAAGCGTGATGATGTTCCAATGATTTAGTAGCACCACGGGAGGAGCCAAAATTGATTCCTACTATTTTATCAGATAGCTCTGCTGTCATCACTTGTTGAGATACATACAATGCATACAATACGGTATCATCAACTTGCCTATAGATGTCATTTTTGTTCCTGATATCCTCTAAGGCTAATAAAGTTTCTTTATCCAATAAGCCTGCTGCATATTCTGTATTCTCTGTTTTATATGCAGTGAATTTTGGCTTATCCCCAGTATAGGAATCCCATATTTGTTTTGGCTTACTTCCAGCTGCTGAAATAGAAGCCATACTGACTATGGATACTTCGTTCTTCATCAATGTTCTATTCTTTCTGCTGGTGCATTCATCGTCTCTACCACCTCTATTATGGTTTGGTATATCGTATCTAATTGATCGTCTGTAATCACAAACGGGGGCAAGATATAAACCACATTGCCTAAGGGGCGAAGGAATACCCCTCGCTCCATAAACAAAGCAAATATTCTGTCTCGATAATTACTATAACGATCTGTTTCGATATTCACTTCTATAGCGCAAATAACGCCGCAAACTCTGGTTTCTTTTATCAATTTATGGCCTTTCAAAGAATCAATAAACTCAAGATGTTTACGATTTATTCTTTGAATAGAATCCTGAATTTCAACTGATTTCAAAAGCTCAATGCATGCCGCAGCCGCCGTACAAGTCAAGGGGTTAGCGGAATACGTATGCCCATGAAAAAATCCTTTGAGAATACTATCATCGTAAAAAGCTTCATAAATTTCTTTGGTGCAGCTTGTAATCGCCATGGCAGAAATACCTCCTGTCAAAGACTTTGACATACACATTATATCAGACGAGATCGTCAATTGGTCTGAAGCGAAGTGGGTGCCTGTTTTTCCAAAACCAGTCATTACTTCATCCGCAATATTTATTACCCCTTGCGCTTTAGTGATAGCAAGGAGTTCATCAAGGTATTTTGCCTTATGCATTTTCATTGCGGCAGCACCTTGAACTAAGGGTTCGAAAATGAAGGCTGCTACATTTTCAGCTTTCAGAATTTCTCTCAACTGCTTTTTAACTTGTTCTATATTGCCTGCATGTGGGACAGGGATTCTTTGCACCTCAATAAAAAAGGCTTCGAATGGGCCGTTGTATACCGACAAGCCAGACACAGACATCGCACCAAAAGTATCCCCGTGAAAACCATCTTCGAATGACAAAATGAGTTGTCGCTTTTCATCTCCCCTATTGTAGTGATACTGCAATGCCATTTTGATGGCTACATCCACCGAGGTGGAGCCATTATCTGAAAAGAAAAGCTTCTCTTGATTGTCCGGTAGTATTTCTATTAGAGATTCTGAAAGAACTACAGCGGGCTCATGCGTGAAGCCAGAAAAAACCACATGATCTAGTTTTCCCAATTGCTTGTTCACTTTGTTGATAATATATTCATGACTGTGCCCGTACATACAAGTGTACCATGAAGCTATACCATCAATATACCCCTTATCATTTTCATCGTAAATCATAGCGCCTTTAGCCCGCTTTATCGCTAAGGTATCAGGGTGCGTTTTATGCTGTGTCAAGGGATGCCACAGATGCTTTTTATCTCTATCTCCTATGCTACTCATTCAGAACGGATTATACGCATAAGGCTATTTTGAAATTCATTTGCATATTTTTTGATGCAGGCTTTATCAATCTTTTCTTCCTCTCCTATCCTTCCTAAAACGGGTACCTTCGACATTTTTTTTATGATGGATTCCGTAGATGGATGCACCTCGCCATTAAAGATTAAATGTACATCTAATTCTCTTTGTTTCAGTAATTCTAAAGTCATAAGGGTATGATTTATAGAACCCAAATAATGCCGTGAAACTACAATGACCTTATAATCAGTATCTATTATATCCAAGATAGTTTGCATTTGATTGAGGGGCACTAGTATTCCACCTGCGCCTTCCACTACTAGGTGATTGTCCGTAATTGGCAATGTTATTTTATCAAGGTCAATAGTAAGGCCGTCAATGTCTGCTGCAGCATGTGGGCTCATTGGTGTCTTTAAGGCGTAGCTATTAGGATGAAACTTAGACCGCGTATTAGATATAAGCCGCTCGACTTTCATGCTATCGGAATTCTCTAGATCTCCTGCCTGCACTGGCTTGAAGTAGTCTGCCCCCAAAGCCTCTGTTACGATAGCTGAGGCTACTGTCTTACCTACGTCGGTGCCAATTCCCGTTATGAATATTTTTGCCATTATTAATAATTTCAGTGCAAAGAAAAGGATTGCAAATGGATTGACCTAGAGATGGTTTGTATTAATAGCTCAAGAATTGGTAATAATCTAATTGTACTTTATCGACTGAAATACTTTCGTCTACTTTTTAGCCATCATCAATTATTGCGTTGTCATTTTTGACCCTAGGTGTCTATACTCAACGGAAAGTAGTTTGGGGCTTTTCTGCTATTTCTTTTGCCCGCTATCTAAGTTAAAAATACTCCTTGATGCTAAGGCATCATGGCAGCCCACCCGCAAGCGGTTCTCTTCGTTGAAAAGATTCATAGAATCTTTTCTGCTACGCACCACTTCGTTCATCGCCTTGATAACAACCAAAATAAATTCGCATAAATTGTCCCAAACCAATTTCCATTGAGTATAAATAAGATGAGTAAGGTATACTATAGTGGATTTAGAAAATAGTGTACAATCCTCTTTAGAAATTTGTCCTTAACCTCTCAATAATTTCCTGCTTCTTGGGTATATCCAATGAAGAACAACTCTCCACATATTGACAGAGTAATTCAATATTATTAAGACAAACTTTAATGAACCTGCCACTAGGTAAGGAAGCTATTCCGCCATTTTCAATATTGGATATCGTATTTTTACTAAACCCTAAAATAATACTTAAAGATGATGCAGCAATTTTATATTTAGCCCTAAAGTCTGATATTTCTTTTGGTGCTATAGCTCCTTTTGCAACCATAAAAGCAGACTTAAGAGATTTCATATTGCGATCCACTTGATCCTTTGTAAAATGTTCGACTAGCTTATTATTATCGATTGAGCCTGTATCTTCATTTACTTCGAAATCAAGATAATACACTTCAGAATAATTAAACTTGACACCTTTATATTCTTTGTTTATAAGTCTTTGTAATTCGTCAGTCGGCTTATTATCTCTCGTTAAAACTTTATTAATAGTCATAATTTTTAAAAGGTTGCACCATTGGATACATTGGAGCATGATTTGAAAAAATTAAGATTTGGAGTCCATTTGTTTCTAAACCATATTTTAAATAAACACCTACACTATCATTTCCAATTTCAGTATAAAAGGCGCATACATTAAAATCTGCTTTGCCTGACGGGTCAATTCATCTAAAATAATTTTCTGGTGTAAGATTCAATATAGCATTTTCAATATCATCCGTATTTAAATCGTAACTTAGACTTAACTCTGCAAGCTCAGTTTGAGCTTTCCTCGTAAAAGTTAAAGCCACACCATCTGAAATCCTTTGTTTAGTTTCAACTAAGAAATTCTGAATAATAGCAACATTGGATTCCGTAAAAGACAAAGTTTTCACAATTTCTTCGTGATTTTATTTATCCTAAACAAGGATAAGGCTTTTTCACTACAAACTCCCAACTATTGGGAATTTAAAAAATAAACAATCATAATTAACTGAAATACAATATTTTAAATAATTATTCAAATCAGAAGAAGTTGATAAATTGAAAAATTTAGCCCTTGAAAGCAGTAAAACAAGTGGCACGAATACACAACGAAGGTGTATAGAGTGAAATAGATAAGGTTTAGATTATGGTTCTTACTTTAGTAGTTTTATTAGTACAGTCAATACCCCTTCCATTTCTTCTTCCGTGTTGTAACTGTGTAAACAAAATCTCAAACGCTCTTTGCCAGCAGGAACGGTAGGGCTCAAAATAGGGCGAGCATCATAGCCTGATTTTAACAATAAAGCTGATATTTTTCGCACTTTATCATTTGAGGGAATAATACAACATTGAATACTGCTATCACTTTCGATGAATACACTTTTCATGCCTTTCTTCTCCAATAGTTCCTTAAAATATTGGATGCGAGAAGACAAAATTTCGATTTGACTTGTTTTTTGTAACTGTTCATAGCTACTTGATATAGTAGCAATAGCATGAGGTGGTAAAGCCGTAGTGTAAATGAATGATCTGGAAAAATTGACAAGATATTCTGTTAGCGATCGGTCTCCTAGGATTACTGCCCCATGACAACCCAGTCCTTTTCCGAAGGTATGAATACGTGCAAAAACTTCTTTTCCTATCCCTAAGGACTGCACCAAGCCTTGCCCTTTATCACCGATTACGCCCGTGGCATGCGCTTCATCAATGATGATAAAAACATTCTCTTCCCTACAAACATTGACCAATTGCAATAAATCTGGACAATCTCCATCCATAGAAAAAACAGATTCCGAAACAACATAAATGTTTCGTGTTTTGGATTTTAAGTTTTGAATCCGTTCATGCAGATGATCAAAATCGTTGTGTCTAAATTTGTAATCCTTCGCTTTACTCAACAAAATCCCTTCTCTGATAGAAGCATGGATATACTCATCATAAAGGATACAATCGTGTCGCTCTGGGACGCTACCCAAAAGGCCTAGATTGGCAGAGTACCCAGAGTTGAATAGTAAAGCACTCTCCTCTTCATGAAAATCAGCGATTTGTTTTTCTACCTCTTCATAAAAAGAGCTATGACCACTCAACAGCCGAGAGCCAGTAGAGCTATTTTGCACTAGCCCTTTTGCAGCGAGCTTAGCATGCGCCGCCTCATAGATAGTCTGCGATCGCGAAAATCCTAGATAATCATTGGATGAAAAGTCTACCACACCTTCTCTCACCTGCATTGATCTCAACGCATTCTTCTCCACCCGAGATTTAAGTGCTTGTAATATAGAAGCAGGTGTACTTTTAGGCATTATGTATTCTCTTGATTATTTTAAATACAAAGGTGGTGTTAAATAGTAAGTTATAAAGAGCAAATTTTGGGCTCATGTGAGCGATGCATTTATAATTCACCATTATTTTTTCATCCGTTATCAAAACTATCCTCCAACATCTCTCGATAATGCTCTTTGATCTTGGTCAATTTTACGCTATTGAGGAAAGAAGAATAAGCCAAGTAGGTCACTAAGAATCTGGTGTCTTTCATCCAAGGAGGAAGAAACTCAGGTTTATTAATCAAGCCTTCTCTCTCGAACATTGACAAGACAGGAATGTCTTCAATGTCTAGTTTACCGACGAAAAGCAAATCCATCAGGTCTGCACGTCCCTCTGCGACCATGATGCGTAGGAAGTTGTGTACTCGAATCAGCCCATCCAGGTAGACAATGTCTTTGGTAAAGGGTGCTCCTCCTGTAATCAGCCCTCCTCTGAATACTCGACGAGTAGATTCAAAAGCTTGATCTTCGGAGTTGGTACGCTCTAAGTAGTAGCGATACACTTCAATAAAGTCTGCTCCTTCTACTGCCATTTGTATAGCGAGGATGCGATCAGAAAGTCTACGTAGTCGATCTAGATCTATCGTTCCTGTGATAAACTCCGCAAAGACAGCCAAGCCCTCTTGGGTCTTAGTCGTACCGGGATGCGCTGCCCCTAATATTTTTATTTTGTCTTGATTCTTTCCATTGATAGAAGTCGCGACGTGGATGTATGCTTCGTGATGAATCAATTGGTCTATGTCTTTGTCAGAGAAGCATGCTTCGCCTCTGATGCGGATTCGTTTTCTTCCCGCTATGGCATTCGAGGCTATGCTATTGTCGATGTACACCTCTGGTGCTTTGTCTCCAAAAAACTTTTTTACTGCAACATCTATTTGCGATACCACTTCATCTGCTAATATACAAGCATCTGGTGGAGCGCCCATGTCGAGCCCATCCAGATTATCATACATCTCTTCGAAGTGATTCGCCAAATCTAGCGAGGTACTCTTTCCATCTAATAATGCTCCTTGTGGAGACCCATACAATTGATCCGAATGATAGTAGAATTGCTTTGTACCCAAGCTTTCTAACAAATGCGCTCCTTCTTCTAAATCCCTTATTATCTCTAATGCCCAGTCGCTTACTAGATCGTGTTTTGGTACTAGTTTTTTAGCTTTTTTGAGTAGGCTATATGTCTCCGATACATCCACTTTTGGATACACTACCGTCGGAAGTTTTTGCGCTTTATCTGCAAAAAACTGATTCTCGACCTTTGCTTCCCAAGAAATATTACGAAGGATTCGTATAGATTTGGAAGCTTCGAAAAGGGTGTCGCTAAGTTTTATAATGTCTTGCATTAATTTTTTAATTGCTGGGTAAATATATCCCTTTATTTTTATTTTGTTAGAAAATAAATCTAACCTTAATTTAAAGGAACGTTTGTATTCTACAATAAATTAATTCGGTTTCACTATATTAAAACTATTAACACTCTAGATCCAATGAAAAAAGTATGCATAATCGGCGCTGGCCCCTCTGGGATTACCGCCATAAAAAATCTGAGGGATAAGAATATTGAAGTACTGGCCTTTGACAACAACCACGATGTAGGCGGCAATTGGATCTACAATGAAGAGGAAGGCCATTCTAGCGTCTTTGAAACGACGCATATCATAAGCTCAAAAACGCTTTCTCAATACGAAGACTTCACTTTTGACGATTTTGACAAAAGTATACCCGACTACCCTTCTCACGAACACCTAAGGAGGTATTTTCAAGCGTATTCTAAACACTTTGACTTATATCCCTATATCCAGTTTAAGACCCTAGTAAAAAGCTGCACGCTTGATCAGGAGAACAATTGGCTAGTCCTTACTGAAAAGGATGGTATCGAAAAAAAAAATGTCTTTACACATCTTGTTGTCTGCAACGGCCATCATTGGAACCCCAGATATCCAACATATCCAGGCGAGTTTAAAGGGGAATTTCTCCATTCTCACCATTACAAAAAAGCGGCTCCCTTTAAAGACAAGAGAGTACTGGTGATTGGTGGAGGCAATTCAGCGTGTGATGTAGCCGTCGAAACGAGTAGAGTAAGCAAAAAGACGTCAATAAGTTGGCGCAGAGGCTATCGCGTTATCCCAAAATTTATCTTTGGCAAACCAAGCGATATAGTAAGTGCGCAGATGCATTTTTTGCCTAGGAAACTTAGATACTTCCTGTCGGAAATGACTATAAAAATATTGAATGGATCAAATAAGCTGTATGGTCTTGAAAAGCCTAAAACCAAATTTGGAGAAACACACCCCACTGTAAATGATGAATTGCTTTATAAAATACGACATGGCAAAGTACATCCTAAAGGGGATATCGAGCGATATGATGGAAACACAGTAACTTTTAAAGATGGATCTACCGAAGAATTTGATGTCATCATATCTTGTACGGGTTATATTTTATCTCATCCATTTTTTGAGAAGCAATTTATAGATTATAGTGAATCGAAAGTGCCTCTTTATCTGAAGATGTTTCATGAAAAATATGAACATTTGTTTTTCATCGGAATGTGTCAACCTTTAGGATGTGTTTGGCCACTGTCTGAACTGCAAGCAAAGTTGGCGGCAAGAGCCATTACAGGGGAATGGGTAAGGCCAAAAAACATAGCTGAACTATGTCAAAAAGAAGTATCAAGACCACATGTGAAACAAATCAAAACACCTCGCCATACGATCACTGTAGATTATCATCTATTTTTAAAACAACTAAGAAGATTGCTGCCTAAAGATTATGTGAGTAAGGAAGCGAAAGTGTGATGACTTTAGGTTTATTATAAGAAATACTGCAAGACTCAGGTAAGAACCATTTATAAGCTGCATAAATTCAACGTATCACAAATTGTTATTCGAACCCATTCTTCATATATTTAACCAACCTTTAAATAGTATCAATTTAAATTGTACAACGC
>CAYZUW010000126.1:0-10557 GCA_964481325.1 uncultured Saprospiraceae bacterium | reverse complement strand
ACCAAGCATTTACTGCTGGTCGATTTATAATTTTCCAAAAATTACCGAACCATTATTAACAAAAACAAGATATAAATTAATCTGCCTATCTCTATGTTCTATATAGAATTATTCGTATGTAAACGTTTGTATTCGTATATATACGGCTATAATCAGTATGCAATGCTATATCCACCCAAAAGAACCAAGTACGAATCCACCCCAAACCCCGCGGGAAGGATAGGAAGCATCGCCCCTTAGGGCGAGACATCGCTGCCCCTTTTCGGGGCAGCGATGTCCGTAGCGACAGCGGAGTGCTGGATAGCCTGGTGCCTATGTGCGTAGGCATTGGAGCTTAGCAAAATAGGCACTCGCCCAAAAAATCAAACACTTAGAAAAGGCATGAATTAAGCATGATATGGTTTCTACCAATATCCTTATCTTTGGCTATGGGAAATACGAGAATCATACAGCATAGTGTACGGATAAAGGCTTCTGCAAAAGTCGTTTTTAATGCCTTGATAACGCCTAGTTTGATCAAGCAATGGTGGTATGTGCATTCGGCCATCGTCGTACCTGAGGAGGGAGGGGTTTATGCCTTGGCTTGGGGAGAGTCCATTGATAGACCAGACTACGTCACGGTGTCGAGATTGAGCGAATATGTGTTTGGTCAAAAACTAAGCATGCAGTATGAGTCCTACTTTTCGCCGCATGGAGGACTGCCTTTTGAGGCGGAACTCGTGGCGCACTTTACATTAGAGGAAGAGGGGGCAGAGACGATCTTGGCAGTACGCCAAACTGGAATACCGGCAGATGCGGTGGCGGATGATTTTTATGAAGGGACTCTCAAAGGCTGGGAGACGACCTTGTTGTCTCTCAAGATTGTAGCAGAGGACGAGGCCTTATCTACGACGGGTTTATTGGGGGTGGATTGATGGGAGGAATGTAAATCTCTAGACTTGCTTGGACTTTGCAAAGATATATCAGTGAGTCCACTCCAGAAACTAGTGGATTGCAAAAAATGGACTATTTTGGAAGAGATTTTTCTTTTTTGAAATTCAGGGTCAAGGTATTAATAAGTGCCTAATTTAGAGGTAGCTATCGTTGTTCTAGACGACTAAAAAAAGCAAGGCATTGCCTGTGGTGCTATGGCGCGCTTTTTTAAGGAAGTATAGAGCAATGAGAGCAAGTCTAAATCTGGCAATTATTGAGGACTAGTCCATGCATGATACCTGAGCATCAGTGGATTGAGAAAATGGAAAATATCGCCAAAAGAGACATTTTGTGGTTTCGTAAGTTTTCGGTGTGGACTCATCAGTTCATGTCCGAAATTATTCTTAACTATGTGCTTTATATCTACTACTATATATGCGTATTGATATCATAACGGTTCAACCCAATTTATTGTCGGGACCTTTTTCACACTCTATCATCAAGCGAGCCCAGGATAAGGGTTTGTTTGAGGTGCATTTGCATGACCTGAGGGAATATGGAAAAGGGAAGCACAAGCAGGTGGATGACTATGCCTTTGGGATGGATGCGGGTATGGTGATGCAAATCGAACCCATCGAAAAGTGCATAGAGACTTTGAAGCAAGCGCGCGATTATGATGAGGTGATCTACATGACCCCTGATGGTAAGCGTTTTGATCAGCCGCTGGCTAATCGACTTTCTTTGTATAACAATTTGATTATCCTTTGTGGGCACTATAAGGGAATAGATGAGCGCATCAGAGAGCATCTTATCACCATGGAAATATCTATTGGGGACTTTGTGTTGTCTGGTGGAGAGCTGGCCGCTGCGGTGGTCGTAGACGCTATTGGTCGTTTACTGCCTGGCGTGTTGAATAATGAAACCTCTGCATTGTTCGATTCTTTTCAAGATGGGCTCTTGGCGCCACCTGTCTATACTAGGCCAGCAGACTATAAAGGCTGGAAGGTGCCAGATATTTTGCTCTCTGGTAATAATGCTGCCATTAAAGATTGGCAAGAAGCTAAGGCGCTGGAGCGAACCAAAGAACGTAGACCTGACCTTCTAAACGATCAATAGGCGATGACTCCATTTGTAGAACTTGTGATACCGATACAAAACACTTGGCTGACGATGCTTGACCGAGTGGCTTTGCCTGTGGTGCAAATGCTAGGGGAGGGCACGCCTTATTTTTTCACCAATGACGAAGGGAAAGTACTGCGCCTGCGTATCGCACAAGAGGTGTTTGAAAACGCCAAGCAGGAGGTTTATAGTTTCTTGATTGCGCAAATGCAATCCGATGAAAAAGTGAAAATATACAAACAAATTTATGCCTTGGAAGAGGCTCGCTTTGGCAAGGTGAGTAATACGGATTTGCATACTAAGCTCTTTCATGCAGGTAGCGAATTGATGATAGGCTTGTTAGAAGAAGCAGAACATATCGATGGTTATGAAAACAGAATGCCCTATGCTGTCATAGCTACTTACTTTTTGTTGAATAATCTAAACCCTAAAGAAGCGCACGCGCTTTGTACTTTATACATTAAGCATTGGATGTTTTTTAATGAACAAGAGGAGTATCATGAACTGATGACTTTCTTTGATAAGACCTACGCAGAAGAGGCTAGTGCGATGGCTGCTTTGGTGGAAAGCATAAAGGATAATGCAGACTTAGTGAATCTATTTAAAAATTGGTCTAGCGCGACCCACGATTTCTTAGAGGCTTGTAGTCACCCCAATACAGTAACAGAGATGAGTCAGCGAAACAAAACCTATTACTATCAATCCAATACCCTAGAGAATCCACACGTATGGGAGGCCGTAGCAGACCATATACACCTCTTGTATAACAGAATGGGTATAGAAAATGAAGACGAAACCTTGCTCGTCTATCTGACTATGAAGGCAATGCGCCTATCTTAATATGCTGTACACCAGGAGGCTGTGCAACTTGCATTAGGGATACGAGCTGCTCATACGCTGCAGACCCTTTATCAAAATTGATATCCCCCAATTCTAATATCAAGATTGGAATATCTTGCTCCACTTTGAAGTAATCAAAATAGGCGTCCTGCAAATTTTCAAGATAGTTAACACTGATTTTTTGCTCGTAAGACCTGTTTCGAGCACGAATATTTTTTAGCAGTACGTCTACGGGTCGATGCATGTATATGAGCAAATCTGGCTTGGGGAAGGTGTCATTCAGGATCTTAAACAAACGCTGAAAAAGTCTGAATTCGTTATCGTTCAGATTGTTCTTTGCAAACAACACCGTTTTTAGAAAAAAGTAATCCGCTAAAACAGTCTGCTGAAATAAATCAGACTGAATCACATTTTCAGACAATTGCTTTTGTCGCTCGGTCATAAAAAATAGCTCTACAGGAAAAGCATATCGCTCTGCATTTTCATAAAAAAAGGGGAGAAATGGATTATCTGCAAAAGACTCCAACACCAATTTGAAATTATTCTCTTCTGCCAGTAGTTTACACACAGTAGTCTTACCCGTTCCTATATTGCCTTCGATAGTGATAAAGCGATAAGGAAATGAAGGCATAGTGTTGTTTTATAACCAGGGTTGAATGTGTAGCAAACTTAAAGATAAAAATACAATTACTCAACTTTGCTAGAATAATGCAAATGTACAATTTCAATCTATGAAATGTGATAAGGATGAAATCAATTTTCAATTATCAATCTGACAATTTTCAATTGCTTTATTAAAGAAGTTTTAGTTTTTAGGAAATAGTTTTATTGTGAGAGGAGGTGCTTTTTGAAGCAAAAATCAAAAGCTACAGCGTAGCGACATTATTGTAACCTAGGGCGAAAGCCCTAGGTAGAAAGAAAATCAAGATCTAATTTGGCGCGATTTTTTTTTCATAATCGTGACAAATTGTCAACATAGACCAAAATCAGAATAACTTCTTCAATACAGAAGAAGTATTTTTCCACTCCTTCACCTCAAGCGGGTCAGCACAATCCTCCAACAACTGACGGATAGACTTTTGCAAACTAGGATGTACAAAGTCAGGAATAATATCCACCAAAGGCTGCAAAACAAACCTACGGTTATGCATATGCTCATGTGGCACAGTCAAAGACTTCTTTTGAATCACTTCCTGGTCAAAAAATATAATGTCAATATCAATGATACGTGGTTGCCATTTAAGTTCACGATTGCGACCCATCTTATATTCTAGACTGAGAATTTCGTGCATCACTCTACGCGCAGAAAACTCAGTCTCTAACAACAAAGCTTGATTGAGAAAATCATTTTGATCTTCATTGCCCCAAGCCGCAGTTTCGTAGATAGGAGAATCCTTGATGATTTTACCAACAATACGCTCCAGGTTGAAATTTGCTTTTTGCAAATTCGCAAATCTGTTTTCGATATTGGTGCCGGTATGTAAAACGAGTGTATGCATAAGATGTAAAAAGGCGACCAAAACGGTCGCCTTTATTTTTATATTATTTTTTAATTATGCTGCTCCCTTTATTGCCGCTAAGTAACGCGTTAATTCTTCTTTCACTCTAGGGAATAAGATAAACAAGCCTATCATATTCGGGAATACCATAGCAAAAATCATGGCATCAGAAAATGCCCATATAGAACCCATCTGCGCTGCAGCACCAATGATGACAAATAAACAAAACATAAGTTTATATATAATATCTGCCATTTGGCTACGACCAAACAAATACTTCCAAGATTGTAATCCATAGTATGACCAAGAAATCATGGTCGATACGGCAAATAATACCACAGCTATCGTTAAGAACACATTAGAATAGGGGATATATGCACCAAAAGCTTTGGCTGTGATTCCTGCTCCTTCATAAGATATACCGTCTATCAATACGGCACCAGACCCATCTCCTCCATAAGCAAACTGCCCAGACGAATTGAATATGATGATAACTAAAGCAGTCATCGTACATATTACCACTGTATCTATAAATGGCTCTAATAAAGCCACTAGACCTTCCGAAGCGGCATACTTTGTTTTTACTGCAGAGTGCGCTATAGACGCAGAACCAGCTCCCGCTTCATTAGAGAAAGCGGCTCGTTTAAATCCTACCATCAGAGCACCGATTAGCCCACCCGCAATACCTGCTCTAGGTGTAAATGCTTCCTTGAAGATAGCACCAAATGCATCATCAATCAATGTGAAGTTGGAGAATATAATGTAAAGACAAGCAATGATATACAGTACTGCCATGAAAGGAACTACTTTTTCCGTTACAGAGGCGATTCTCTTGATACCTCCGATAATGATGATACCTACCAAAACCGCCAGTATGACACCTATCCAAAAACCAGCTGCTGTACTTTGTAGTCCAAATAAGTCTTTCAATACGATGGTCGCTTGATTAGATTGGGCAGCGTTTCCACCCCCAAAAGAACCCCCTATACAAAAGATGGCAAACAAAACCCCAAGCACCTTACCAAAACCTGCCATACCTCTTTCCTTCAAACCCTTGGTGAGATAGTACATTGGACCACCATACACCGTTCCGTCTTTTCCTATATCTCTATACGCTACCCCTAAGGTACACTCTACAAACTTGGTAGACATACCCAGTAGTCCACAGATGATCATCCAGAAAGTTGCACCAGGACCACCGAGGGCGATAGCTAAGGCCACACCAGCGATATTACCGTTACCCACTGTACCCGATACAGCAGTTGCCAAAGCCTGAAAGTGCGTGACCTCTCCATCTTGACTCTCATCTCTAATCGTATCTCTGATGTCATCATTCACAGTAGCGTCAGATGAAGCGCCTTCATGCCCTTCGATATCGTCGTATTTCCCTCTTACCACATTGATGGCCGTACCAAACTTGGTGATATTGATAAAGCCAAAATAAATAGTAAAGAAAAATGCACTAAGCACGAGCAGTGCGATCACAAATGGCAAGCCATCCGCTATTTGAAAGAAGACGATATTACTGAAAAAATCAGAAACGGGCTGAAAAGCCTCGTCGATTCTCTGGTCAAAACCCTTTGATTCTTGAGCAAATAGGAAGATTGGTAGCAGTAATATACTGCCTAAAAGTAAAAGTTGCTTTTTCATATGTTTGTTTTCGATTTTAACGAGACGAAATATAGCTTAATATCTGCTTTATGCAAAATAATTATCTGCTATTTCATCATATTCTGTATAGTATAACTAAGCAGCGTAAACGATTTAGTACCAATCCTGTCCGTAATGGATTTTAGCCTACTTTGCACCAATTTGGCTATACACCTAGTATTTAAAACCTCAGCTTGCTTGAATTATGAGCATATTAACTGTATTTTCCGCTCTTTTTATGGCAAAGTGCTGCTTATAAATGTTGCAGAAGTATTGTTATTAAAGTGCTTTTTACTTTACCATCATTTTTATATCGAGATCAAATAATGAAGTGGATCAAATAATGAAGTGGATCAAATATATCCTTTATTTTTTTCTAGTTTTATACGGGTTGTTTTGTCTAGCCCTCTACTTTGGCCAAGAGAAAATACTCTTTCTACCCACTCAGCTTCCCGCAAACTACCAACACTGGAAAGGGCAGGAAGTCTGGATTCAAACGCCGGACGATATCCGACTAAATGCTTCACTAGTCAAACAAGCCAATCCCAAAGGTGCCATTCTTTATCTGCACGGAAATAGAGGATCACTCAAAAGATGTCTCGCTCAGACCAGACAGTTTGACGACATGGGCTACGATATTTTAGTATTAGACTATCGCAGCTATGGTAAGAGTGAGGGACGCTTGATAAATGAAGATCAAATGTATGCGGATGCACAGTTGGCCTATGATTATTTGAGTAAGCGGTACGAAGATATTATCATAGTGGGCTACAGCATGGGCTCTGGTATGGCGAGTTATTTAGCTGCCAACAATAAGACCAAGGCCTTGCTAATGGTAGCGCCCTATGTGAGTCTCGTGGATATGAAAAATCGATACCTGCCTATTATTCCCAATTTTTTATTGAAATATCATTTTCGCACCGACCTTCATCTGGCTAAAGTTTCTTGTCCCACTATACTTGTCCATGGCGTGGAGGACGAAGTGATTCCTATTGATTCTTCTACCAAACTTAACAGTATGTTTCCGAAGACTGAATTGATTTCACTACCTGGTGTTTCTCATCGAAGAGTTATTTTTCATGAAGCGATAGGCCAAGCCATGCGTAAATTTCAGTCTTTGTAGTTAATTTATAATCCTTGTTTTTGTAGTTATTTGGGAGCTCCACCATTTCTACCGAAAGGTGGCAGGCTATCCGTTCCTACCCCGACGAAAAAGTCGGGATACCACTCCTATCCTTAGCTTCTAACGCGCCTCCGGCTTGTCGAGCTTAGACGTTTTCAACGTCACGCGGAAACCATACCGTTCTTATCACTGAAAATAGTTTGTTTTTGATGTCACAATTCTTACTAGTATTAAAGATTTATTTTATGCAATTCCTTGACATTGAAGTCGTACACCCTTAAAACCCAAAGTGTACTGATGTTAAAAAACGTAACACATTGAAATTTAGATTATTATATACAATTTTAGTATTCTTGCTCGTGAGTCCTCACTCGATTCAGGCAAGCCTAATCGCATCCAATATCCAGCACTATTTTGTCAAAGATGGTTTGTCTTCTAATTTAGTCGAACAAATAGAGGAAGATCATTCAGGATTTATCTGGATTGCTACCTCTAATGGACTAAACAAATTTGATGGGGTCAATTTTGTGCACTACATATCTGATCCCAACGATAAGCACAGTCTTAGTAACGATTATGTTAGATGTCTGTATATTGACGATACAGATGATATATGGTTAGGAACTAAGGGAGGAGGACTCAATTATTTTGATCGAGAAACGGGCAAATTTTCACACTTTATGCACGACCCTCATGATTCTTCTAGCATCAGTAATAATGAGATTCTAAATATTTTTAGAGATAGTAAAGGCAGATTGTGGGTTGGAACTGAAAAAGGACTAAATCTTTTTGATGAAGAGAATCAGAAATTTACAAGATTTTTACCTGACAAAAATGATCCATATTCAATACCTGCCAATGCAATTCTTAAAATCTTCGAAGACCAAGATCATAATATTTGGTTAGGAACTTGGAATGGAGGTTTGACTTTTGTCGAAGAGAACATTGATGAAAATAAAACCTTCACATTTCACACAGCAGTACATGACCACAAAGATCCTAGTAGTATAGGCAGCAATCATTGTTGGGATATTGCGGCTGATCAGAACGGAGTGATGTGGCTTGGATTATTTAATTCAGGTGCTAGTATAGTTCTTCCAAGTATCAAGTATGAAAAAGGAAAAGCAGCAGAATTCGTTCAGAATTTAAAATTTGTTAACTACAAATCGAATTCCGGCCCCCAAGGGACTGGTATACCCCATCATAATGTGACAAAGGTTTTGTTCGCCAATCAGGATAAAGTGCTATTTGGGACGAACTATGGTTTAGCTGTTATAGACTACTCCTGTTTAGATCTTAGCAAACCTTGGCACGAACTCCATCAAGAAAGAGAAAATCTTGTTTATTGGAATGGAAAAAACTCTGGTAATGGTGAGTCTAGCTTTGATAATTCCTCTGTTAGAAACATTCTTCAATCTAGAGACGGTAATTTTTGGGTGTCAACTTACAATGGTATTTCTAAAGCATCAAATTCTAAGAGCAGATTCAAAACGCAGTTAGAGGACAATTCAGAGTTGGGTGCGAATTGTGAAGTTCGCTCTATACAATTTAGTAAGTTTGGCTACTATCTTTTGGTGACCAACAAAGGTCTATATAAGTACTACCCATCAACAAAAGTAAAGGAGGAAATAAAATGGTCTAACTCAAGTTTAGGTATTCATTACCACTATATAACCTGCATTCACGAAGATGAAAATAGGACAATCTGGGTCGGAACACATAATGGTTTATACCGAAAAGCACTAAACTCAGATAGTTTTTATCGATATAGTGATCAATTAAATAATAAACTCTTTTTTGACAATCAAAAAATTGACAAATTGTTCGAAGATCAATTAGGGCATCTTTGGGTTTGTTCTGATTTTGGAATTGGAGAACTAGATCCTCAATCAAATACATTTACAGTACACGGAGATGTTTATACTGATCCTTATGGCTTAGGAGTTCAAGGAGTATCTGGTATTACGGAAGACGAAAAAGGAAGAATTTGGTTTTCACATTTGGGCTTAGGTATTTTAAAATTCGAAAGAGTAAAAGGAAAGAATACATTAGAACAAGTTGGCTATGACAATCAAGATAAAAGCAAAAATCTACCTAGCAAATTTGCTAAAGCTATCGATTACAAAGATGGGTTCCTCTGGATAGGCACAGAACAAGGTCTTTCCAGCTACGATGTAGAAAATGATGCCTTAGAGAATTATAGCCTACCAGCTCTCAAGAATTGTTTGAAAGGTAATATCCTATCTATAGGAGCTGACAATGCAGATGGAGTTTGGGTAAGCATAGAATTTGATAATACAGAGCTAATATGTTTTAATCCAACAACTAGAAAGGTTTCTCAATATGATAGCCAAAACGGCTTGCCAAAGAAAAAGTTTTTATACGGTTCTTTTCATAAATCTAAAAAAGGAAAATTATCCTTTGGCTCCAAAAACGGATTTACTTCTTTTTATGGGGAAGCTATCATCAAACAACGAGACGTCCCATCAGTTACCCTAACCAATTTGAGCACCATCACCCAAGATTTGAAAAGTGTGGACGGAGGATTAAGCGTTCAAAATATTATTCACAATGATGGAATTAGTCAATTAGAATCTATAAAATTAAGCCACAAACAAAATCAATTTAGCATTGGGTTTGGGGTTTTAGATTTTCATTTGGCCAATAAATTTGAATATGCTTACCAGCTTGTAGGATTACATAATGATTGGATGCACATTGGTGCAAAAAACAAAGTGTCATTCACAGGCCTTGCCCCTGGCAAATACGTATTCAAGGTAAAGGCAAAAAATCAAGATGGATATTGGAGTAACAAAATTACATCTGTAAACTTGTTGATAGAGGCACCTTGGTATAAAACATGGATTGCCTTTATAGGATACGGTATTCTCTCCTTGTTCCTTGTATACTGTTTGATAGTGGCAAAAACAAGAATAGCAAAGAAGGAAAAAATACGCCTAGAAATGTTAGTAGAAGATCGTACTTCTGCATTAAGATCTATAACACTCAAAGAAAAACAAGCTAGAATTGCGGCAGAAATGATAAAGGATGAGGCACATGAAGCACAACAAAGAGCTGAATCCGCAAATCTCGCTAAGAGCCAATTTTTAGCCAATATGAGTCACGAGATCCGAACGCCTATGAATGGTATATTGGGAATGCTACAATTACTCAATAATACGAGTCTCAATACGGAGCAATCTGATTATGTTCGAACATCTACCGAGAGTGCTCTAGGTTTGATTAGAATAATAAATGACATTTTAGATTTCTCTAAAGTAGAGTCAGATAACATAGAAATAGAATCTGAAAAAATTGACATCCACGCTATTATAGAAAACGTAATCGATCTATACGCTGCAAATTGCCAAGAAAAGCACATTGAATTGTCTTACCTTATTGAGCCTACTGTTC
>CAYZUW010000125.1:0-10622 GCA_964481325.1 uncultured Saprospiraceae bacterium | reverse complement strand
TTTTTTAATCAAAAACTATAATTCAATTATGAAAAAATTGAACCTATTTTTTGCAGTTGCATGTTTGTTGTTCGCAACAAATGTAATGGCGCAACCTGGTGATCTTCCAGTAGGAAACGAACCAGGAAAATGTTACGCTAAATGCTTGATTGCAGATGAGTATGAAACAGTAACTGAGCAAATCCTTGTAAGAGGTGCTTCAACAAGAGTTGAAATTGTTCCAGCTACTTATGAAACTGTATCTGAGCAAGTATTAGCAAAAGCGGAATCTTCAAGAATACTTACTAGACCTGAAGAATTCGATACTGTTACTGAGCAAGTAATGGTTAAGCCTGAATCAAGAAGATTAATTCCTGTACCTGCTACTTACGAAACAGTAACAGAGCAAGTAATGGTATCTCCTGAGTCAAAGCGTTTAATCCCGATTCCTGCTGAGTATGAAACTGTAACTGAGCAAGTAATGGTTAAGCCTGAATCTTCAAGATTGATTCCTGTGCCAGCTACTTACGAGACAGTAACTGAGCAAGTAATGGTTAAGCCTGAGTCAAAGCGTTTAATCCCGATTCCTGCTGAGTACGAAACTGTAACTGAGCAAGTAATGGTTAAGCCTGAATCTTCAAGATTGATTCCTGTACCTGCTACTTACGAAACTGTATCTGAGCAAGTATTGATCAAAGAAGCTTCTACAAGAATCGAAAGAGTTCCTGCACAGTACACTACTGAATCAGAAACTATCGAAGTAAGACCAGCTTCTACGAAGTGGGTAAAGAAGAAAGCAGACAGAAACTGTCTTTCTGCAGATCCTAACGATTGTTTAGTATGGTGTTTAGTAGAAGTTCCTGCTGAATTCAAAACGGTAACTAAGCAAATCAGACAAGGTTGTGCCAACGGTTATTCTGACTCTGGAGACGATTGTATCAAAACAATTGATATTCCTGCTGAGTACGGTACACAAACAAGAAGAATTGTTAAGACTCCTGCTACTACTAGACAAGAGACTATTCCAGCTGAATTCTCTACTGTAACTAAGAGAGTAATCAAAACTCCTGCTACTACTAGAGAGGAAGTTATTCCTGCGCAATTCAATACTGTATCTAAGCAAATAATCAAGACTCCTGCTACTACTAGACAAGAGACTATTCCAGCTGAATTCTCTACTGTAACTAAGAGAGTAATCAAAACTCCTGCTACTACTAGAGAGGAAGTTATTCCTGCGCAATTCAAGACAATCACTAAGACTGTATTGAAAACTCCTGCTACTACTAGAGAGGAAGTTATTCCTGCTGAATTCTCTACTGTAACTAAGAGAGTACTTAAGAACGCTGCTTCTCAAGAAGTACAAGCTATTCCAGCTGAATACACAACTCAAACTAAGCAAGTAGTTAAGACTGCTGCTTCTACTAAGACAGTTGAAATTCCTGCTGAATACCAAACTGTAACTAAGAGAAGATTGGTTAAGCCAGGTGGAATGACTGAGTGGAGAGAGGTTATCTGTAACAACCAAGTTACTGATTACACTTACCGTCAGATTCAAGATGCTTTGAGATCAAGAGGTTATAACCCTGGTCCTTCTGATAACGTATTTGGTTCACAGACTAAGTCTGCGCTTACTAAATTCCAGAAAGAAAATGGTCTTCCTGTAGGTCAGTTAGATATTGAAACATTAAAGGCTCTTGGTATCAGATACTAATAGTTATTTAATATAGAATATAAAAAGCCCGGCTTCATTTATTTGAAGTCGGGCTTTTTTGTGTGTATAGATAATGGGTGAGTCTACTCCGAAAAGTCACAAAACCACAAAATGACTCTTTTGGTTGAAACTAATTCTAGTTTAGAATTCTAATTCTCATTTAATTAATTCCTCTTCCTATAATTAAATAATTATCCTTTAGTGATATCGTATTTTTAACTTAGATATCGAAATTTCTAGTTGCTTCTTAATTGTGGTGCGACGGCGCTTGCGCCCAAAGCGAGTCGCTCGGAGAGCGCAAGAGCAAAGGATCGACGCGGCATCCTGACCTTTTTGTCAGGATATAGCATAGAGCCTGATCACGCCTTTGGCCGTGATGATCCCTCTTCATAAGTTTATAGTTACATTTTGGCCTCTAGAAAAGAAGCCTTGCTTTTTGAATCAAACTGCCTCGTATAGATAAATAGGGCGCTCAATAAATGCCGTCCTCGCTTAAGATTGATTTGACTTGGTCAAAATGAAAAATCTAATGAACAAGATTAGATGTTAAAAAAAAATCTGCTGAGCCTACTCGGCGATATAAAATAAGGTAACGCCTTCTGGCGTAATCTTTTTTAAGCGATAGGATGTCGTATCGGAGTTGGTATTATCTATATACCGGTAGTAGTTTTTCTCTTGCGCACTACCTTGGCCATTAATCATAGCTATTGTTTTATAACTCGAACCAAAGATGTTGAGTTTCTGAAGCTCAAAATTTACGGTCTCGTTTTCATTCTTAGTAATCCACTTGATTTCTAATTGATCATTGTCAAGACTCTTTGCATTGAAATCGAGGACTTCAGCCTTATCGCCAGATAACACTCCTCCAATACCGCTTACATCATCTTTCTGATCAATATATAAGACGTCCCCTGTTGGCGGGTCCCAAATGCCAATACCTGAAGGTATGCAAAAGCGATCATATAAACATTCATCTCCTACCTCGTCTGCTGAATCCGTCAAAACCGTTCTAACTTCAATTCCTTCTTTATCTATAAACATCCATTTGAATTGGTTGAAACTGCCACTGGCACGAGTCCAACTCTTATCATCATTGTTGTCTCTTAAAGGAGCTCCCCAACAGCCTTCCCCTACATATACAGTACCTTT
Organism: uncultured Saprospiraceae bacterium; assembly: GCA_964481325.1. Taxonomy (GTDB): domain Bacteria; phylum Bacteroidota; class Bacteroidia; order Chitinophagales; family Saprospiraceae; genus JALZVN01. The sequence continues at coordinate 7,783 of CAYZUW010000125.1, read as the reverse complement.
ACGATCATCCCGTATAAAACCTTGCTCTGCATCGAATGCTCGACTAGGCTTGATGGGATAGGTAGTCTTCACTACGTGGGCGTCAGATTCTACTACCAGGTCTACGCCATATTTATAAAATAACCTTGACCAGCAATGCAGTTGATTGTTCCGTTCTGATTTGCGCTTGGTATGTGGTCTAGTCGCAAAATGATATTGTGCCAATTGCCAGTAAACTTCCTGATGATTGGAGACAAGTTCTTGTTCAAGCCACTCTCCCTGATCTCCACCAGCTGCGATAAGAGAATTCAAAGTATATAACTGTATTAGATTTCCACCTATAGGTAAGCTATAATAATTACTCACTGTAGGAACGTCAAATAAAGCCATGATGGTCTTATTGCTGTATTCGTGATTTCCTCGAGCCGTGACAATAGGGGTTAGTCTCCCTTGTTCACTGATGGTCAATTGCCAATCATTCATCCAACGCAACCATTGTTCTGCATTATCTCCTCCTGTCATATCTCCTCCAAACATGACCAAATGGGGATGTAGTTTGGCGACCATTCTATTGGCCTTCTGTCTTGCTTCTCTATAATTACGACTATCTCCCCCTGCAATGATAGATATACGCTCTGAAGCTCTATCTGGAAGTGTAGCAAAGGAGTATTCCCTTGAGGAACCTTCAGTATCTACTATGATAAAATAATAAGTCGTATTAGGTTGCAATCCTTCCAATCGTGCAAATTTATTTTGCATGCCTGCATAATCGTTCTCCGCATCTATTCCGCTATAAAAGCCATATGCAGATGTGTTACCATTATGAGATTCTGTATCGTACAACAAGATGGCATCCGAGCCAGAAACCTGATCCCATCCTATGACGATAGAAGTGGCAGGATCTGAACGAAGCGATGCTCGTAGTCGATCGACCTCTGCTAAACAGATAGTACTCCATGAAGTACAGAGCAATAGAGTAATAATTCTTGCTAACACGATCGTGTAATTATTTGTGACTCAAAAATATGTAAATTATATATAATTTTAATATGTATTATATTTATTCTTAATAGTAAATCTCATTTTTCGCACTTCCAAGTGGTAAAACTAATTCGTATTTTTACCATCCGTATCTCTCTTATAAGCGTATAAAAGAGTGCCAAACTTATATTTAGTTGATATTTAACAAATAATTTAATGAATCATAAAGACCCAATATTTAACCTTATACATAGAGAACTACAGCGTCAGAGGGAAGGAATAGAACTGATTGCATCAGAAAATTTCACCAGCAAGGCCGTTATGGATGCCATGGGCACCTGCCTCACTAATAAGTATGCAGAAGGATACCCTGGTAAAAGATACTATGGGGGATGCGAAGTAGTTGATGAGGTAGAACAATTGGCAATTGATCGGCTTAAATCTCTATTCAATGCGGAATACGCCAATGTACAACCCCACTCGGGTGCACAAGCCAATGCTGCTGTATTTTTAGCCTGTCTTAAACCTGGTGATGAAATATTGGGCTTTGACTTAAGTCATGGGGGGCACTTATCGCATGGCTCTACCGTGAACTATAGTGGAAAAGTATACAAGCCAAATTTTTATGGCGTTGAAAAAGATACTGGCCTTATAGATATGGATAAAGTAGCTGCTAAAGCTGAGCAGGTAAAACCTAAGTTGATTATTTGCGGAGCATCTGCTTATTCAAGAGATTGGGATTACGCTCGATTTAGAGAAATTGCAGATAGCGTAGGTGCCTTGTTATTAGCAGATATAGCGCATCCAGCAGGTCTAATAGTAGGCAAGCATCTTAATGACCCCATGTCTCATTGCCACATTGTTACTTCGACTACACATAAAACGTTGAGGGGACCAAGAGGAGGCATCATCATGATGGGCAAAAATTTTGAAAACCCATGGGGGCGAACTACCAAGAAAGGGAACCCTATCAAGATGTCCGCTATATTGAACAGTGGTGTATTTCCTGGTATGCAGGGTGGACCATTGGAGCACGTCATCGCAGCCAAAGCGATTGCTTTTGGAGAAGCGCTGGATCCTTCCTTCACCGCTTATGGTACTCAAGTGATCAAAAATGCACAAGCCATGGCTAAATCATTTGTTGACAAAGGATATAATATAGTTTCTGGAGGAACAGACAATCATCTGATGCTAATAGATCTTCGCTCAAAAAATATCAATGGCAAGCAAGCCGAAAAGGCATTGGTACAAGCAGATATTACTGTCAATAAAAATATGGTTCCTTTTGACACGGAATCTCCATTTACTACTTCAGGGATTCGAATCGGTACGGCAGCCATCACTACTAGGGGATTTAAGGAGGCGGACTGTACACAGGTAGTAGAGTGGATAGACGAAGTGTTGATGCAGCACGAATCAGAAAGTACCATCAAAAATGTAAAGGGTGCCGTGAATCAATTTATGGAGCGATTTGCATTGTATCCTGAATTGAAGATAGCTTAGGAAAATAAAAATCTAAGCCAGTAATTAAAAAAGCCCATTGGAGACTTACATCACCAATGGGCTTTTTTGATTTAATTATTCTTTTACTTACTTCGTCTGTGCAATTTGAAAACCTGCTCTTTTCACTGCTCCCACTACTCTCGCTGCTGAAATAGACTCCCCTCTAACGGTAAGAATCTTCTCTGGATTAGCAGTTTCTACTTCCCAGTTCACAATGCTATCCATCTTATCTATAGCTGTTGAAACATTCCATACTGCAGTACTAGACGTAATGTTGGTTTTAAACTTTAATGTAGTCATGGTTAAAAAATTATCAGTTACATAATAGATTCTTTTAGAAACATTAAAAGAACCACTCGCAGTGTATGAACAAAAATTTAACCAAATGGATTAATAGATTGGCAAGTTTTACTTCTGTAAAAAACTTAGTCAAGGGGATATTTCACTTCGCTCAGAAAAAGCCCCTGAGCAGGAGCAGAATACGCATTAGAGATTCTAGTTTGATGTTCTAAAGCTTCTTGTATTTTTTTTAATTCTAATTTTCCAGTAGCCACTCTGATGCTGCTCCCCACGATGAGACGTACCATACCACGTAGAAATCGATTGGCAGCGATATGGTATACCAAGCCTGTCTCCCCTACTCTTTCCCAATGAGATTCATAAATGGTGCAGTCGAGCGTATGCGCATCATGATTGGTTTTACAAAAAGGAAAAAATGTCCCATACTGTTTTATCAATTCAGCGCAAGCGTCCAATTTATCAAAATCAATGTCGTTCCCGCCAAGCGGTACTTGCCAACTCGTGTCTACCTCAAATGGGTTCTTAACAAAATTGATATGGTATTCATACGCTCGATAATGTGCATCAAAGCGAGCATGCGCTTCTTCAGGCACTTGAAAGATTTCTTCGATGACGATGTCTTTGGGTAGAAATCCATTTAGTCTTGCTCGATGAGCATCAGGATCTGGAAATGAAGTTTCAAAGTGAAAATAGAATTTCTTTGCATGTACCCCTGCATCGGTACGCCCGCAACCCATAATCGCAATCTCTTCTCGAAAGATAGTGGAAAGGCATTTTTCGATTTCTGCTTGCACACTATTTGCATTGGGCTGTCTTTGCCAACCTGCATATTGTTTTCCTAAGTACTGTATGCGAGAGAAAAATTTCATTTTTTCAGCTGTTAGGGATTAGGTTTTAGGGATTAGGAAAACTATGCCCTCATGATAAAGGTTGACAAACTGTGTTCTAAAGTCTAAAGATTGTAAATAACTTTCCGGTTTAAAAATATTTAATAATTTTACCTTCAACCTATATCAGGCATGGATAAACAGTTAACCACTAATACCTAAAAACTAACAGCTAATAATAACACTAATTTGAGAAAAAAATGTAACGCAATCAGCTAACAGCTAGGAGCTAACAGCTAACAGCTAATAAAAAAACACAAATTTGAGAAAAAAATTAAACGTAACTCCCAACTAGCTAATACCTAACCGCTAACACCTCTCTTAAGCTACCCTCAACTTACTCAACTTAGAACCGCCAAGTTTTTCTTGAGCGTAAGCTTTCGTTACTTCAAAAGAAGTGATGTCCTTTTGGGAAGGCAATTCATACATAGCGTCCATCATGATGGCTTCGCATATAGACCGCAATCCTCTCGCACCTAACTTGTATTCTAAAGCTTGAGCCGCGATAAATGAAATAGCCTCTTCAGTGAAAGTCAAATCGATACCTTCTATTTCAAATAACTTTTTGTATTGTTTGATGATGGCATTCTTTGGCTCAGTGATGATTCTACGCAATGCGTCTTCATCCAGTGGCTCTAAGTATGTCAATACAGGTAGACGACCGATGATCTCAGGTATCAATCCATAAGCCTTGAGATCTTTGTGCGTGATGTACTGCAACAAATTTTCTCTATCTACTTTGTGTGCATCCTTATTGCCAAATCCTATCACTTGCGTATTCATACGATTAGCGATAATCTTATCGATACCATCAAAGGCACCTCCACAAATGAAAAGAATATTTTCAGTGTTTACTTTTACGAGTTTTTGCTCAGGGTGCTTTCGTCCTCCTTGTGGCGGTACGTTTACATCAGTTCCCTCTAGCATTTTGAGCATCGCTTGTTGTACTCCTTCACCAGACACATCTCGTGTGATAGAAGGATTATCTCCCTTACGAGCTATCTTATCAATCTCATCGATGTAGATGATGCCTTTCTCTGCTTGGTTCACCTTATAATCACAAACCTGTAGCAGACGGCTCAAGATACTCTCTACGTCTTCCCCTACGTATCCTGCTTCCGTAAATACAGTAGCATCAACGATAGAGAACGGTACGTTCAAAAACTTGGCTATGGTTTTTGCCAATAGCGTTTTACCTGTACCCGTATTTCCAACAAAAAGAATGTTTGATTTTTCGATTTCTATATCGTCCGTCTTTACTTGACGCAAACGCTTATAGTGATTATATACAGCGACAGATAAAAACTTCTTCGCTTCATCCTGGCCAATCACATATTCATCTAGGTGTTTCTTCAGATCCATAGGAAGGACCAAGTCCATTGCCATTCCATCTTCCTGATCGATTTGCTGCTGAGAAGTATACAACTCATCCGTAATAATCTCTTGCGCTTGCTCTACGCAAGTCTCACAAATATGGCCATCTACTCCAGCGATCAAGATGAGTGCCTCCGCCTTATCGCGACCACAAAAACTACATCTAAATCCTTTTTCATTCTTTTTCATAAACAGACATTCAATTTATAGGGTTAATATTTCCACCGCTAAGCTACTTATATAAGTGTTTACAATTGCTTAAAGTTGTCACTTTAGTCAATAAACACAGGCTTTATTCAAACGAAAAGAGCCTATCTTCATTACAAAGATAGGCTCTTATATGCTTATTTTATTCTTTTAGGTCTTAGAATCGTCCTTTCTAGGATTTTTCTTGTCCAAAACTTCATCAATCAAGCCGTATTCTTTTGCTTTTGGCGCCACCATCCAATTATCTCTATCACTATCTTGCTCGATTTGCTCAAAAGTCTTACCACAGTGCTTAGCCAAGATTCCATATAGTTCTTGTCTCAAATCCTTAGACAATTGGTATCTGATCTCCATATCACTGAAGGTACCTTGCATACCACCTGATAACTGGTGAATCATCACTCTAGAGTGCGGCAAAGCAGAACGTTTTCCTTTCTCACCCGCAGATAATAATACAGCTCCCATAGAAGCGGCCATACTTGTACAGATTGTCGCTACATCTGGGCTTACATACTGCATCGTATCGTAGATACCTAGACCATCGATTACAGACCCCCCTGGTGAGTTGATAAACAACTGGATGTCTCTTTTAGGATCCGTAGACTCCAAAAACAACAATTGAGCTTGTATGATATTAGCCACCTCCGTAACTACTGGAGAGCCTAAAAATATGATTCTATCCATCATCAATCTAGAGAATACGTCCATTATGGCCACATTCATCTGTCTTTCCTCGATGATATTAGGTCTAAGGATGATCCCATCATTACTGATGTTCGCATGCGCATCCGTATGTTTTTGGTAGTCGTGTAGGGTTTGGCTATTTAGTCCTAGGTGCTTTACAGCGTACTTATTAAATTCATCTTTTGAAAACATATATTGTTTTTTTTTAATGAAACACCTTAATCTGCTTCAATGTTTGAAATACTGAATCGCTAATCTATGTACTCATAACGTATCCATTACAATTATACGCTATATAATCGATAATGTGACAGTTCCGAAAGCCCTTTTTTACTCTTCTTCCGCTGTCGCTTCAGACACTGCTTTTGCCTCGTCTGCTTTTCTAAACGACTCCATTATTTGCTCTATTTCAACTTTATCTACTACCTTTTTCTCAGTGCTTACCTCATTTTTCAGCACATTCAAAATTTTATCGTTAAAGGCAGAAGCATAGGCTCTATTATAAAACTCCTCTTGCTCGAGCATCTGCGTCGCATATTGAGTAACCAAAGCATCATCTACGCCCTGTCCTCCGCCAAACATCTGACGCATATTCGCTTTGCCGCTTTCAAGGATATCGACCTCCTCTACTTTCACATCATGCTTATCGGCTAGCTTACTACCTATCAATCTCCATTTTAGTCCTTTGACAAAACCCTCATAGGCCTCGTCTGAAGTATCTACTTGGTCAGGATTTTGAGCACTCACCTTCAACCATCTTTGCAGAAATTCCTTTGGAAATTCTAGATCATTGACTTCTATCAACTTATCATGGATCTGGCGCATCAAGATACTATCCGTTTGCTTAGCGGTCCATTTCTTCATTTCTCCACCGATGTACTCGCGTACTCCAGCTTCATCTTTTATCTCCGTGTTCTCACCGAAAGCTTTCTTGAGCGTATCTTCATTAAACTCCCCAGGAAACACTCTCAATATTTCTGAAATCTTACCTTTAAATTGATGACCAATTTCAGTATCCGCATCCGCTTCTGTCACTCCCAGGAGATACTTGCGCATGTACTCCTCATCTTTTCCAGCCTCCAGCGTAGATACGTCAAAGCTTACCTCATCGCCCTTATCTTTTCCTAAAAATATTTTCTGCGCCTCTGGTGTCAATGACTTATATAGTAGTGAGATCGTACAAGCCCATCCGCTTGTGCCGTCTTCCTTAACTTCTTCTGATTCTACTTTGAAAAAATCGCCCTCTTCTATATCTTTCTCTACTTCCTTTCTGTCCCCTAACTGCTTTTTTAGTGTAGCTATTTCATCATCGATAGCCTTTTCGTCCAGCGTCACCTCATAATGCGTAAACACATTGTCCAATCCTTTCACCTCGAACTCAGGCGACAATCCCAGATCAAACTTAAATTCCATATCATCAATCTTATTGATATCAAAGTCCATGTGTTTTTGATCCATTGACGGAAGCGGCTGCCCTAGGAATTCAACTTTCTCCTCTTGCAAATACTTTGTAAGTTCTTCTTGCAATAAAGAATTGACAACATCACTCATCACACTCTGGCCATACATCTTTTTGATGAAGCCTATGGGTGTCTTACCTTTACGGAAACCTTTCAGCGCCGCTGTCTTTTTGATTTTATTTAGCTCTAAATTGAGCTTAGGATTGATGTCTTCAGGTTTGAGTGTTACGGTGATTTTTGCGTTTAACGCGTCAACGTTTTCTCTTGTAACAACGGACATTTGTGGAAATTTAAGATACGAAAAGAAATCTCGAAAGTGTGCGGGCGGAGAGACTCGAACTCTCACGCCGTGAAGCACTAGATCCTAAGTCTAGCATGTCTACCAATTCCATCACGCCCGCTCATTTC
>CAYZUW010000124.1:0-10642 GCA_964481325.1 uncultured Saprospiraceae bacterium | reverse complement strand
CGATGTATTAGCCTCATTAGACACAGAGCTCATCAAATTGTGGATTGTAAATGCTCCCAAGAAAAGCAGCTTAGCAATACTTATTAAAACCCTCGAAGCATTATGATAAAAGAATGGATAGAGGAATACAAACCTCAAAGCGAAGAAGACATATTATCCGCATTAAGAGAAATAATGCAAGAGATTACTTTAGCGGGTCTATCAAGAACAGATTTTTTTGAGCACGCCGCATTTTACGGAGGAACGGCGCTTCGTATTTTTTATGGTTTAGATAGATACTCCGAAGATCTCGACTTCTCTTTACTCCAAGCCAATTCTAGCTTTTCCACAGAGCCATATTTCCAAGCAGTATTGGATGAGTTTAAAGCATTAGGACTTAGTGTGCGTATTCAAGCTAAGAAAAAAACTAGGCAAACCTCTATCGATTCTGCATTTTTAAAAGCAGAAACGATATGGCAAGAAATAGTCCTCGAAGACATCATCAAAGAAATTGGGGTACGCTCAAACAAAACCTTGAAGATAAAAATAGAAGTTGACCGACAACCTCCACTGGAATTCAAAACAGAAGAAAAACTATTACTTCGGCCTATTTCATTTTATGTAAAATGCTTTACAAATGTGTTTGCAGCACTAGTCTTTTGTTCTATTTCTTTTGCTTTACTATCCACATGAACTGCAGACAAAACTACACTATTAATGGACTCGTCAGAGATGGTAAAATCAAGACGACCTTGATTCTGATTTTCAATAATATCTTTTACGATTATAAATTTCACCTCTTTAGCGCGAGAAGATTGTATCAAATTCGCAACTACATTATTAGAATAGTCCACTCCAGATGCCTCAATATCATTAAGTACCTCAATGATTTGACAATTTGGTTTATTTAAAAAAAGAAGAAAAGAAGAAAATTAAAGACCTTTGTACTCTTAGTTGTAATCATGATTAGTCGGTTTTATTTTCTGACAAAATAGAACAAAAAATCACAATTAAAAAAATGGGTGAAAAAAAGAAATTTTTAGTCCCTCTACGACTAAATATAACTTAGAGTATTAACCCGTCAAAATATCCCCACCATCTCAGCAGGTCTAATCTTGTTGTCCTTTGTAGGATACGCGCCTGGCACTTCTTGCTTGATTTTGTACAACAAGCCCATAGCTTCCAACTTCGTAGGAAAAGCACCTACTTTGATTTTGTAGTAAGGAGGGGTGTGTTGCGAGATGATTGGTATATTAGGAAACTTCTGAGTGAAAGAAGTTTTCATCTCTTCTATTTTTCTTCTGTCTGTCGAAGATACGATTTGTATTCTCCAGCCATCTATATATTGGTTCATCCGATTATCAGAAGTATATCTATCCATTAGGATTTCCACATCCGAGGCTTCTATAACAGTGATGCTTTGAGCTAAAGCACTAAATATAAAGGCTAGAAAGAACATTAAAGAAAAAATCCATTTCATCTTTATCCGATTTATTACATGAATGGTGCTGTACTTTTATACTAATAGCACACGTAGCACACATCAAAGCTTAGAAATTTATTGCCATACCATAGCTAAATCAGTTCTAGTGCATTGGAAGTACCGATTCTGTTAGCACCGGCTTTTACCAGTTGCTTAGCCTTCTCCGCCGTATCAATTCCGCCACTAGCTTTGATTTTTATTTCTGGCTTTAATAGCTTTCTCAATTCCGCCACTATTTCTGTCGATGCGCCTCCATCAAAACCCGTTGAGGTTTTGACAAAATCTAACTCCTCCTGATTGAGCAAATCACATAATTTGACCAACTCCTCTTTTTCCAACAAAGAAGTCTCTAATATAAGTTTTATTATTTTTCCTTTTATATGGGTAGCTCTAGCAAAGCTTTGTACTTCATTCCGCACATAGCTCCAGTTTTCGTCTTTTATAGCTGCTATATTTACTACCGCGTCTATTTCATCCGCTCCATCACTCAGGGCTCGTTTAATGGCTTCTACTTTAGCGAAAGAAGAATCAAACCCAAGCGGAAATCCAACCACCGTACAGATTTTCACCGTGCTATCCTCTAGTTGACTCTTACAATGTGCTACAAAGTAAGGGGGTATACATACAGACGCGAATCCATATTCTTTAGCCTCAGCACAAAGTCTACTCATCTCCTCTCTAGTAGTATCTGTTTTTAGTAATGTATGGTCGATTAAATTGGCAATCGAACCTGTAGTGTTTTCAAAGTCCATATAGAGCGGAAAGATAAAACAAAAATCATAATCCTAGTCCAATGGTTAGTTAAAAATCCTTTTTGAAAACTGTAAAATGCAATGATTTGTACGGGATTCTCCCTTTAAATAATGAGTCTATATCGGAAATGAGCGGATTCTCAAAATAGATTATTTTAGATGAGATTTTTTCTTTTTGAATTTAAATTCAGTGATGCCTGAGCATCAGTGGATTGAATAAAGAAGAAATATCGCCAAAAGAGACATTTTAAGGTTCCATGAATTTTCGGAGTGGGTTCAATAAGCTGGCACCCAAAAATTAAAGCCTTTGTCGCAGATGCGCCAAAGGCTTTAGTTTTATTATAAAATAGCATTTAAATTATATGTTCCATTATTTTCCGTGGCACTGTTTATACTTCTTACCACTACCGCATGGACAAGGCTCGTTTCTACCTATCTTTTTCTCTGTACGTTTGAATGTTTCTGGCTTTTTACGGCCTTGATTAGCACCAGCCGCAGCAGCTCGTGCTCTCATATCCTCTTCTCTATTCTGCCCTGCTCTCCCTGTTCGCACCTTGCTCAAGTCCGTTTTCCTTTCTTTTGCCTGCTCTAGAGACTTGGATTCATTCTTGAACACTACATCTCCACCGATAAGGTAGGAAGTAGCTTTTTCATTGATGCCATTCATCAAGTTCTCAAAGTAGTTATAGGCCTCCATCTTATAGATTACCAAAGGATCTTTTTGCTCAAAAGAAGCTGCCTGCACAGAATCTTTCAACTCATCCATAGACCTCAAGTGCTCCTTCCACTCATCATCAATGATGGCCAAGGTGATGGCTTTTTCTATATCTCGCATGATGGTTTTACCATTTGACTCGATAGCATCTTCGAGATTCGCAGAAATTGGGAGCGGTTTTCTACGTCCATCTGTAAATGGAATGGAGATACGCTTATACTTATGCCCTTCGTGCTTATGGACTTCTGTGATGATAGGAAGTAAGACTTCAGATATCTTCTGTCCTTTACGATTGTATTTTTCAGCTACCTGCTCTTGATATCTATCTAGCACCTCATCCTCAGACCAAGTTCGGAAGTCTGCCTCTTCGATTTTAGGGTCTACACCAATAAGCTTCATACTTTGGGTACGGAATGCTTCATGGTCATCCATCTCCTTGTATGTCAGCACGATAGACTCAGTCATCCCACTAAACATGTTATTGATATCCACAGCCAATCTCTCCCCTGCCAACGCGTTATTACGCTTTTTGTAGATGGCTTCCCGCTGGATATTCATCACGTCATCATAATCTAGCAGACGCTTACGAATACCAAAGTTGTTTTCTTCTACTTTTTTCTGTGCTCGTTCTATCGACTTGGATACCATACTGTGTTGCAGCACCTCTCCTTCTTGATGCCCCATCTTATCCATCACCTTCGCCAATCTTTCTGATTGGAATAGTCGCATCAGTTTATCTTCTAGTGAGATGTAAAATTGAGAAGACCCTGCATCCCCTTGTCTACCTGCTCTACCTCTCAACTGTCTATCTACACGACGAGAATCATGTCTCTCTGTACCGATGATCGCCAGACCACCAGCGGCTATCACCTCTGGGCTCAATTTGATATCCGTACCTCTACCGGCCATATTCGTGGCGATAGTTACCTGCCCTGGCTTACCAGCCTCCGCTACGATGTCTGCTTCACGCTGATGCTGCTTGGCATTCAGTACATTATGCTTGATCTCTTGCATTTGGAGCAAGCGAGATAGCTTCTCAGAAATATCCACTGAGGTGGTACCCACCAATACAGGTCTACCACTTTTACTCAACTTCACGATATCCTTTATTACAGCGTTGTACTTCTCGCGCTCTGTCTTGTACACTAAATCTTCTCTATCGTCTCTCACGATAGGCTTGTTAGTAGGTATCACTACCACATCTAGCTTGTAGATTTCCCAAAATTCACCCGCTTCCGTTTCCGCCGTACCCGTCATCCCTGCTAGCTTGTGAAACATTCTGAAGTAGTTCTGCAAGGTTATCGTCGCATAGGTCTGCGTGAGATTACCCACCTTTACATTTTCCTTCGCTTCTAGTGCCTGGTGCAGACCATCAGAGTATCTACGCCCTTCCATCATACGTCCTGTCTGCTCATCCACAATCTTCACCTGATCATCCATCACTACATACTCCGTTTCTTTTTCGAAGAGCGTGTATGCCTTGAGTAGTTGGCTCATAGAGTGAAGACGCTTACTCTTGACCGTATAGTCTAGGAGCAACTTATCTTTTGCTTCTGTTTTTTGCGCTTCCGTTTCATATTCGGTCTCTTCCAGTTGCTGCAGCTCCAATGCGATATCAGGCATCACAAAAAAGTTAGGATCCGTTCCTTTTTGAGACAAAAACTCAGTCCCTCTTTCTGAGAGTTCTACGTTTCTATTCTTTTCGTCTATAGTGAACAGTAATGGCTCATCCGCTATATGCATGTGCTTATTTTGCTCCTGCATATAGTGGTTTTCCGCTTTTTGCATCTCCACTTTTACCCCTTCCTCACTCAAGAACTTGATTAGAGGTCTACTCTTAGGAAGTGCACGATACGCACGTAGGAGTGCCAATCCAGCCTCTCCTTCTTCTACACCAGTAATGCCGTCTTTGAATAGCTTCTTCGCTTCTGCTAAGTAGCTTGAGGCTAACTTTCGTTGCGCATCTATGAGACGCTCCACCTCTGGTTTGAGCGCTATATATTCTTGCTCATCATCCCCCTTTGGTACAGGTCCTGATATGATCAGTGGTGTACGCGCATCATCTATCAGCACAGAATCCACCTCATCTATCATCGCATAGTGATGCTTCCCTTGTACTTTCTCGTTGAGATTGATCACCATATTATCACGCAGATAATCAAATCCGAACTCATTATTCGTACCATAGGTAACGTCTTTTCTGTATGCTTTTTTACGTCCTTCCGAGTGCGGCTTATATTTGTCTATACAGTCCACTGTCAAAAACAAGAACTCCAATAAAGGTCCTATCCACTCACTATCTCTTCGTGCGAGGTAGTCGTTCACAGTGATGATGTGTACGCCTTCTCCCGTCAGTCCATTCAGATAGGCAGGCAGCGTCGCTACTAGCGTCTTACCTTCTCCCGTCTGCATTTCCGCAATCTTACCATCATGTAGTACCATACCCCCTATGAGCTGCACATCATAGTGGATCATATTCCATGTAATCTCCGCTCCAGCAGCATCCCAACTATTTTTCCAAGTCGCTCGATCACCGTCGATCAGTACGTAATTGCTGTTCGCAGCTATTTCCCTATCGTGGTCAGTAGCCGTAACTGTTATGGTAGCATTTTCAGTAAATCTTCTCGCCGTTTCTTTCACCACCGCAAAAGCAGCCGGCAGTATTTCTTTCAAGACCGTCTCTAGGTGTCCGTCTCTATCTTTTTTGAGTTTATCTATTTGTACATAGATGTCCTCGCGTGCTTGTATGTCTCTTTCTGCCTTAGCCTCTTCGCCAAGCTTCACTATATCGGCGTCTATTTCAGACAAGTATTCCTTGATTCGCGCTCTGAACTCTAGGGTCTTGTTACGCAATTCATCATCACTCAGGCTATCCAGTTTAGCATACTCGATAAGCGTCTGATCCACCAGTGGCTGGTAGATAGCAATATCCTTATCATACTTGGTTCCGAACAGTTTCTTTACGGACTTAGAGAGAAATTTTAACATATTATCTTTTTATCCCGATTTCTCAGGGTTAATGGTCTGTGTTGGAGTGCAAAAATACACTTTCATACGCTGATTGTCATATCTATATTCAACGGAATATGGTATAGTATAAATTATGCGTCTTTATTTTGGTCCATTTCGAGGCCGAATAAAAACTAAGAATGCTCTATAGCATATTCCGATGACTAGGAACCATCACATACTATTCCAACGCAGTTTATGGACATTTGTATGCCATTTTGACTGATATTTTGTGATTATGGGTGCCATTTTGTGTGTTATTTGGGGCCATCACGTGACACCACGCTTATGAGACGCAAGATTTTGCGTCTCTACGCCATCGCACAGGTCTGCCCGCGGCCAACCCGCTTCACGTGACCGGGCTTTGCGCAGCTTGGTCCTCGCCACACACCTTCCTCTACACGGACTGGCCTTCTACCGTCGGCCACTGCTTCTATCCCTTGTCCGGGGATGTGAACTAATGTATAGACCCTACCACAAAAAATTGTCCTATTCTGAAGAATCAGAATAGGACAATAGAATTTTGAGTTTAGACGCTAATTTGATTTTTTGGCGTTTATTAAAATGAAAGAAAATCGTCTTTTATAGTGGAACAGGAAAGGTTAAAACGCCTCTACCTTGAGAACCAGTAAATACTGTACCTCGAGAAGTAACTAAAAGGTGATTGTTTTTAAAGTTCCCCCCAGTACCCAGGATAGCACTATCATAAGTACCCGTTGACAAGTCGACTATCATGAGTTGACCAGCATTTGATAGATAGTATAGTTTATCTTGAAAGATGTTTAAAGACTTGGAGGTGAATCCTGCCAAAAATTGATAATTATGATATGCTGCAGTACCAGAACTATTAGAGTATGGTAAACTTAACTTCCATTGCTGATCCCCGCTTACCAAGTCAATTGCAAAAGTATTATAACTACCTAATACCACTATCAGGTCATTGACAATAATAAATTCTGAATCAAATTCTTGAGATAGTCTTACACCATTAAAATCATTCCTCCAAATTTCTGTCCCATTATTATCAAGTGCTTGAATGCTATTGTCAGTGCCTAACAGAATATTACTTTCATAATATCCTATCTGATTTATAGAGTTTGTATTCTCATGAAACCATTCGGATCTATCTTGGCTCAGATTATATTTTTCTAGATACCTGGTTCCATATGAGCCATCTTTCTTCCCAGTAAAATAGAGGAATATATCATTATGATTAGTGATTAATGGAGAGGAGCTATTCGGAATCAAGTTATCTTTGCATACTCTAAAAATATCATCGCAGCCTCTAAATTCAATAGAGGCATTTTCCAAGAAATGGTATGACCATTTTGCATCACTTAAGGTAGCTAGTTCGCAAGAGGCAATAGCAGAATAGCCCTCATGACTATTTTGCAAGGCAATGTACAGCCTCCCGTCAAATACTTCGAAAGAAGTACTTAAATGTTCTTTTTCGATTGGCCATTTATATACAGTTTGAACTTGCCCTTGCTCAAGGTCCACTATGTAAATTTTATCATTTTTTACAGCTACAATTTTATCTTTTACATAAATCTGCTTTGATAAGCTTGAGGCGAAATTCACGTCTATTTCCCAATTCGTACTGCCGTTATTTGGGTTTATAGATTTAGTTTTGTGTCCTGAAAAAATAACATCTTCTTTGAATTCAAGTGGATTCAAAAACAAAGGATCGTTATTTGTAGACCAATTGTCTGCTACTATAAATAGAGCATCTGAACTCCATTTCGGTGCTGTATTTGTGCTTGTTCCACTATTTGTACTAGTCCAATGTCCACTACCAATACTAGGCGATGGAGAACCAATATTTCCTATTGCACCGAGTACTCCAACAGACTGCTCTAAAGTACAACTTGACAATAAGACACTTGTAAACACAATTACTAAAATTAAATTTCTCATGATTTTTAGTTTTTATTTTAAAAAATTAAACTTCTTGATTCGGTCTTTCTTAAAAAGTCCTTACATAACCGACATAAGGCAAGGCTGGAACATATTCAACTATCTCAGGAATAATTATCAGACCAATATCAAAAGAATTTTTCTTACCAATGATTCTAATTCCTTGGATCCCGAAAGTGCCAAGCCCAGATGAAAATTCGTCTGTATCTTGTGTACCTGTAGAGGCAAAATAATTTTCAGAGACAAGAGATATGCTTTTGCCTAATCTATGCATTCCAGATAGCACAAGCAGTGGTTCGCTTGATCCAAATCCATACCCTAAACCAACTGTCATATTCGAATCTGCACTACCGTATGTAACTACTCCATACCCGAGGCCACCTCCCCCTTGAGTCCCTAATCCTCCTATTAATAGTCCCGCTCCTACACTCCATTTTTCACTGATTGGAAATCCCACCTTAGGGGTTAGAAACCACAAAGGTTCTTGGAAAATAACTGTGGAAATAAATTCGAATCCTCCTCCAATTGAGATGTTATCCGTGATTCCAATATTGGCACTGTTGAACAAGACATTAATGTTTTGGTAATAGCCTTTTCCTTTCTTCAAGGTTCTAGCAGAAGGGCCGAAAAAATACCTAGTGTCATTTGGATTTTTATAATGATACTTTCCATCATAATCCTCCACATCTTCAATGCTGGCTATTTTGGATGCAATTAAATCCAATTGGCCATTCCTAGTTTTTAATACTAATGTCTCTTGATTAGTATTAATAATCTCACCTTGATACTCTTCTCCATTTTCCATTTTGATCAATACTTCTTTATTGCTTTCTTGGCAAAAAGCTGCATTTAAAAAGAATACTAGAGTAATAACTAAACTTAAATACTTCATGACTTTCAGTTTTAAATGATTTAATACACTCAATGCAATGATAAAGCCACTAGTCTCCTATTTCAAGAAAGTTCACTGCTCATATTGAGAATCATTAGATTAGTTTTCTCATATTTTGGGAATTTTTGGTATAAAAGCCTTATATTCAAGGATTAGAACTATTCCAAAACGAAAGCATGAAAAGATATAAGGCAGGCCAATTTGCAATCACCTATCAGACGCGCATGATGAAAAAGATTGCTCAGCTCGCTGGCGGCAAAGAGCAACTACTACAATGGATCCAAGAAAATCTAGGCTTGGGTAAGGCAAGTGCCTATCGCAGACTCAATGGGGAAACCCTTTTTAATTTGGAAGAAATAGTCATGATTATCCAAGGATTCAAAATTCCCGTAACGGAGCTTTTCGAATCCCACGAAAGCGTTCAATACTTCTACCTTAAAAATATCCAGCCGAATTGTTATGAAGATTGGTTTGTAGGATTTGAAAAAGACTTCGCTGGTTTATCGAGTCAGCCAAATCCTATTTTGCAATACACTTCAACAGAGACACCTATTTTCTATTACTTTCACTTTGATGAGATCGCGCATTTCAAATTCTATATCTGGGCAAAAACTATTTGGGGTATTGAGGAACTTAAAGACAAACCTTTTAGTGTCAATGATCCCATGTGGAATGACAATATCAAAACACTTAAGGATAGCTTCCTGACGCGCTATACTCAAATTCCTTCTATAGAGTATTGGACTCCCAACTGCCTCAGCACTAACCTCAGTCAAATTCAATATTTCCTAGAGTCTTATCTATTTGAAGACAGGAGTGTATCTCTATTGCTCTGCGAACAATTGAGAGCTATGCTAAAAATGATAGAAGCACAAACGAAGACTGGTTTCAAAGCGCCATTTGGAGAAGTAAAAAAAACAGCTTCTTTCGATCTATACTACAATGAAATTCTACATACCAATAATACGCTTCTCTTCACATCTGATACCAGCCAATCACTATTTACCACTTTTGGAAATCCAAACACCATAAAGACCCAACAGAAGTCCACATGTGACTATGCAGCCACATGGTTTGAAAAACTAAGAAAGTCATCCATGAAAATAAGCACCGAATCTGATAGAAATCGAACACGTCTTTTCAAGATGCTAGAGGATAAAATCACTAAGGCTGAGAAGTTGTTTAGTGGAATGATATGAAGCTTGATAAATTATACAATGAATCAAAAAAAACTCACTCCGAACAAATCAGAGCGAGTTAATATTTAGGCACTAGCACATTTTATAGGGGCATATAAATGTGGAATTCATTCTATTGAGAAAGACAATAAAGTATCATCAAATTCCGGTATCGCGATAATTTCTTTCTCCAGTGTAACAAAAAGACCAGAATCGAATTTTAGTTCTTCGTGATACCTCGATAGTTCGCCTGTGCTTATATCCATATCCATTAAATACCCAACATCAGAAATATAGTATATCTTATCTTCTACTATATTGAATGTATATTTGCTGATCCCTTGCTCATCCTGAAAGGAATCAGCTCCAGCATAGGACTTCCATATTAGCGCCATATCTTTGTTTAAATCATAAGCCCGAGCAACCTCTTTTCTACTAGTATCATTACTATAAGTCGCAAAAACATGTTTTAGATTAAACAGATAGAGTTTGTTTTCATGAATAAAAAACGTGGAGCCTTGGCTCAGAGAACTAGCATATTCGTTTACATTTTTTTCCCATATTTGAAAACCAGTCTTTTGATTTATACCCATCAAATGATCACGCCCTCTTAATATCAATTGATCTTTATATAAAAGCATTTGCCCTAAAAAACCTTTCCCATTGTAGTCTTCTGATGCCCACTCAATTTCATTATTGTTCACATTAAAAGCCTCT
>CAYZUW010000123.1:0-10746 GCA_964481325.1 uncultured Saprospiraceae bacterium | reverse complement strand
CTCATAGATTACCATTACTGAGGATAATGCCTCAAACCTGGTTTTAAAACAGTAGCTTTTCCATTGGCATCTTTCACATACCATTCTCCTTTGACTAGTTCTCTTGGATAAGAAAATTCTTTGTCAGCGACCATGTATTCTTCTTTTACATTTAGCCTGTCAAAATTATTGATATTTTTCTCAGTAACAGAAACCCCTCCCAATTGGATATCAGCCTCTATGAGAATATCATCCATAAACAACCTAGCCATACTAAAATCTCTACCAAAAAGGATATTCTCTCGGATCGTCTTTGCGTCTGCCATAAAAAACAATTTTTGCTTTTTGCCTTTTTTAATTTTAGTATTGATTTCATAAGCCACTGTAGCGATGTGGTCTTTGAAAGGGCCATAAACAAGGAAAGTAGCATCTAAAAGGGCAATATCTTTGTCACCAGTATTTTGAAAGATAGCACTAAACTTAAGTACTTTTTTGTTTTCATGATATCCTGAGCCTTCATTTTTGATACTCACTTTGACATTATCTGGCATTTTCACTTCAGGAAACACGGACTTAACCTTCATTCCATTCGATGCCATTTCTTTTCCCATGGTTAATATATCTGCATACGTCTTTCCTATAACAGAATAGTCTAGGTAGGACCTTTCTCTCACGATAACATGATTGATATAAAACATGTCTTGATTAGAAGCTGCATTATCTATGCCCATTTGCTTCAGATTATCCTCATAAAAATCAGGCAGGTAAGTGCTATCCATAATGGAAGTACAAGCACAAAATATCAAACAAAAAGCTACTATATTTATCTTAAAACGCATCAATTTTCAATTTTGGCGCAAGATAGAAATATTAGGGAAAGGAGTAGTATTTACTAAACAATATTGATAAAGGCACAACAATATGTTTTCTAATTCAGAATAATGGTAGGGATAGCTTGTGTATAGGTTTAGTTCCCATTTTACAAACAAACACACAAAGAATGTCTTTGTCTACCGCTTAAAATAATTGGGGAACAAGACCTAATCTAGTAAGTGAATCATTTGTTATTTTGTCGACCAGACTAATTATTCCAAATTTTGCTCATCGTCATTTAAGAAGAAATTTCTTTACTTTGCCAATGTGGACAAGCAAAAAATGGAATAAATAGTGGCTATTTTGAGTACATGTTAGTTTGTTGTCTTTTTGAAGATTCAAAAATTTAATTAACTATCCTATCATCATCAATAATGTGAAGCTCAATGAGGTCTTGATTGTTTTGGATGATTTGGTCATTAATTTCATCAGGACTTGAGATGATGCCAAAACTTAAAAATAAAGCAATAATTAATTCTAACATGTTGTTTGATTTAAATGGTTAATAAAAGAATTACAAACAAGCACGTTTTTTACGCTGTTATCAATAAGTTTTTAGCGTCAGATTGGTATCTGTAGACTTTTTGTTATATTACCCCAACTTTTGTTAAGTGTCAGAAAGTCAGCATTTTATAATGCAAAAGTGGGTCTGCCAGTTTATATACTAAATTATTTATATATGCAGGAATTATTTGAATTGATTAGAATTGCCAACCCAACCAAACTGAAAAATATCCAGCCCTTAGGTAAAGTTGATACCTTAGCAGATACCTTGTACAGCCTTATTCAGAAGGGAGAGGTTCAAAGTGATGAAGACGCCTTAAGGCATTTGTATTCTGACACAAAATCAAAAGTAGCCTTGTACCAAGTAAAGGAAAAGCTATTTAACAAGTTGGTAGATACCATCCTTATCATTGATCCAAATTCAAAGAATGTTTCTCCCTATAGTATTGCGCATCATGATTGCTTGAAATTTTGTGCTGCTTTTGAAAAAATTACGCTTAAAGGTGGAAAAAAATCTGTACTCAAGCTGGGAGAGAAAACGCTAAAGCTAGCACTGGCTTATAATATGAGTGATATTATTGTGAGAATTTCTAAAGTTTTAATGCGCAAAGCGGTCTATTTATTAAAAGATGAAAAAAAATTAAATTTTTATCGCAAGTTATATGTAAAATATATAGCTATAGAGCAGCTAGACGAATTGTCAAATTATTATTGGTTAAATATTTCCTTACGCACCTCTCAAAAAAGGATGATAGCCGATGATGCTTTAATAGAGCAGGCTAATCAATATATAAAAGAACTTGAATCCAAGTTGCTGCCAGATCATACGGCCGCTACTTTTATAAATATTCAAGGCCTCAAACTTAGAATAGAGGAACTCAAACACAACCACGAAAAAGTGGTGGAGCTAGTAGATGAGTATTTGATAGGATTGAAAAACTACAAGGATGTGCATGCCAATTATTTTACCGTGGGCTTAAACATGAAAATGTCGGCGTTGATAACCCTTAGAAGATACCGAGAAGCAGAAAAGGTAGCTCAAAAAACTTTCAAAACTACTCGGGAGGGATATAGTTCATGGTTTACGGCGCTAGAAAACCTCCTTATTTTGCATTTCTACCAGTCCAAATATGCTGAGGCACTTAAAGTATATCAGCAGGGAAGTACAAACAAAGGATTCAAGTTATTACCAAAATCAAGACAGGAAATCTTTAATGTGTATCGAGCCTACATCCAATTTTTCATGAATGTGGGTTTATTGTCTACTCAAGAGGCAGGAAGAGGATATAAAACTTATCGTTCTGCAAAGTTCTCCAACGAAGTGCCTATTTTCTCTAAAGATAAAATAGGAATCAACATTACGATCAAAGTGGCGCAATTCATATTGCTCTTCACTGAAGGGAAATATAAAGAGGCCAACAAAAAGATAGAGTCCTTAAGGCAATATGCGCACTCGCATTTACGCAAAGGGGTTACTTACCGCGCCAATTGCTTTATGAAAATGCTGATCAAACTGATCGAATGCAGCTATCACAAAGACGCTACGATCAGAAAAACCAAGGATAACTTAGAAAAACTGAAGAATATACCCCCAGAAGCGCAAAGACAAACCTCCCATGTCGAAATCGTCCCCTACGAGACATTGTGGGAGATTATAATGGATCGTATTGATAATAGCTCCTTGTACAAATTTAAGAAGAAACCAAAAATAGCAAAAGCAAGCAAAGTATAATTGATTAATTGTTAACAATTTAAATAAAAAAATATTTCTTTTTTGACCACTTTTGCTACAAGAAAAACGCTGTTTTTTTTTATTTTATAGATGTTATACTTAACTTATATTTGACAAATATCAACTTTAAGCAGAATGCAAAAGAAGGAAGCCTATATTACTGTATAACCCTTAAAACACGCTTACTCAAACATTTGGCGATAAGATAATTTGGACTCCTTCGCATTTTGCTTTTTTAGAAATGTTAGTACAATCTTTACAAGAATAGTCAGTGTTTACTGGCACAACATCCGCTTTTAAATAGATTATTAGAGAAGTAGAAAAATAACGATTTATATAATAACCCCTAATAAACACAAAATGTAAATCGCTGATATCGAGTATTTTGCGATCTGTTCTTATGGTGGTTCTTGAAAATTTAAAGCGATTTGCAATTTACCCCTTGCGTACTAAAAAAAAGATTAGCTAAGTCAAATTACCAAATGAAAGCGAGCAAAACTTTGGCTACCATGTTATAAAGGAGCTAAGTTTTGTTTTTTTTGATTTCAATAAAGCCAAAAATCACATGGTACACGAAAAATAGGTATAGGTTGGAGATGTTAAATTGCTGACTTACAATAAAATATACATAATTATTCGCCTTTTTTCTCTATTTAGGTACACGAAAAATGTGTAAAAAGCATATTTTTTATTCGAATCTTTAGAGCTACCTTTGACAGTATAGAAGCGTCAACAAATTGTCCAATTACTACTAGTCTACAAAAACCCAACCCAAAAACATTTATCCCCTTACATGTATGTAAGGGGATATATGTTATTTATCCCCTACCCAGACTTTAATTAGTTCAAGGATTTCTTTTTGGAGAAACCAAACGTATAACACGACTGAATTTTTTGGGAGTGTCTACAGTTGCAGTTTTTATCTGTCCACCTATATGGAATGTAACAGATCTAGCGCAGAGAAACAGACCTTTGTGGCGTAAGACATTTCCTTCGCTACCATAGAGTTTATCTCCAAGGATTGGATGACCTATAGCCGAAAAATGAATGCGCAATTGATGGGTCCTTCCAGTATGAGGACTCATCTTAACTAGACTCCATATTTCACCCCTCTGTGTTACTATCTTTTCTAAACGCTCAAAGCTAGTTTCTGCTGTTTGCTCATTTACGAGTAGTTTGATATTGCCTGATTCTGATACCTCTCCATGTATGAGCGCAAGGTATTCTTTTTGCACTTCTTTATGAGTCAACTGATTTCCGATGTCTATTTGAGCAGTTTTAGTTTTTGCAATCAACAAACAACCAGAAGTGGCTTTGTCCAACCTATGACAAGGCGTAGGGTAGGGTAAGGCATCTTTAGCAGTACTTCTCAGTAGATTGAAGCCAAGCGCATTGTACAAGGTGCGATATTCATTTCCACTAACAACTATTCCAGCAGGCTTATTGACCACAGCTACCTGATCATCTTCATATAAGACGGGAATGTCAAGTTCATATATTTTTGGAATTTTACTGTAGTCCGCTAGCAAGTCTAGGCGCTGTCCAGATTTGATCTTCCAGCCCGAATCGCCTGGTACGCCATCTACCAATACGCTACCTCGTTTAATAGCCTTTTTAACTCCTTTTCTAGAAGGTATTATTTTACCAAAAGCGTGAAAAGCAAGATCGTACAACCTTACTTGATTCATCACCTTGGATACGATATAGGAGTCTAAAATATTCAATCACTAAATTTAGTTGGCCACCTACTTTCCGTTGAGCATAATCTGCCCAAAAAGGCCCGCGTCTATCCAAGCGTAATCTTTATCCTCTCTATCGATATGCATATCTCCAATATAGGTTTCTCGTTTGGCGGAGTTGTCGTTATCGCAGTACGCCATCATGAAGCCCATTCTTTTTCCTTCTGAGAGCTTGACCCTCGAAGCCTCTTTATCTTTATCATAGTATCGATCGCCGTACACTTTAAGCCCAACTTCCCATACGATAGTATTGCCGTTTTTCTTTTTGCTGATCTCCATATGATCTGTGTAATAATGTGGTTTTCCATCCAAACCTAAGTCTACTACTTTATCATCCATAGAAAGGTGATAGGCAAAAGCAGTATAATTGTATTGGTGATCGCCACCAGAATAATTCTCGTCAATGAATATTTCTAAGCAATCGTCATCCGTATAATTAAAAAGACCATTTTTAGTCTGATCCATAAATTTATCATCTTGGATTTCTGCTAGGATATAAATCATGTTCTCATCCCACAATAATTTATATCTCCCTTGAAAATCTTTAGGACTAGGTGCCTCTCCTTCAATGACCTGATCCATATTTCTCCAATCCGCTTTTGTCCATGCTTTATCCGCGCCCACGCCATCTAATACGGGTTGGCTCACAGCTTTGGATATGTGACGCATACCATGCGTTTCATGTATTTCAGGTATACCACCTACTGTAGATGGCGAAGTGGTTGGCGCAGTTGTAGTTTGCACGGTCTCATTTACTTTTTCTACTGCAGGAGCTTTTGTTTTGCAACTCCAGAGACACACAAGGATAACAACACTCAATAATAGTATTCTATTCATCTTTATTTTAGTTCTAATTTAGTATTAGCAGAAGTACTACCTTGCTGAAATTTGATAGTATATTCTCCTGCAGGCAAATAATAATTTCCATCATCTGCTGCTTTCATTTTATCTTTTTTATCATCCATGAGATATTTTATTCCAGATGATCCAACATTATAATCAAAGTCATAGACATTAACTCCTTTTGATGCAGAAATATTCTTTGTAAAAATAGTTCCTTTATCATTGACGATGCTGAGGCTAATATTTCCAGCATTTTTAGTACTAAAGCGAATAGGTAGAGTAGGGCTTTCCTTCGAAGACCATATCGTTTTCTTTGCGCCTAATCCTCTAGGCGCCCTTGCGCGACCTATATCAAAAACCATTAGAGACTCACCACTGTTCATTTTCTGCAGCGGGACTATATTGGCTAAATATATAGATCGACCGTGTGTCCCCACGATGAGGTCATTCGTTTTTGGATGTACTACTACATCGTGCACTGCTACAGCCGGCAATCCATTGTTCATCAACATATAATTATTACCCCCGTCCAAACTGACGTACAAGCCATGATCCGTACCTACATACAAAAGGTCTGGATTGACGATATCTTCCTTAATCACATTGACAGGCTCATTCGGTATACCTTCAGAGATAGACATCCAAGTATTTCCATTGTCCGTAGACTTATATACATAGGCAGAAAAATCATCCCATCTATATCCATTCATAGAGAGATAGACCGTATTTTTTTGATGTCTACTAGCCCATACCCGAGTGATCCACATGTCTTCTGGTAGGCCATTCGAAATACTATTCCAGTTCACCCCACCATCATCAGATCTATAGACCAGCCCATCATCTGTACCGACATATAGTTTCCCAAACTGAAAAGGAGACTCGTCAATAGTAGTGATGGTCCCAAAAGCAACATCGCCTTTTCTTCCGCCTTTGGAAAGGTCATCAGAAATAGCCAACCAGTCGTCTCCTTTATTCATTGAGCGGTAAAGCTTATTCGCACCGAGATACAAGATGTCTTGATTGTGAACCGACAAATGGATTGGAGTCTGCCAGTTAAAGCGCAGTGGGCTTTCTCCCAGTTCGTGTTTTGGTTGGATTAGTTTTCGTTGCCCCGTCCTTTTATTTACTCTAAAATACCAGCCATACTGAAATCCTGTATAAACCGTATTATTGTCTCTTGTATCGATCTCTACTTGCATACCATCCCCGCCTAATAATTCTTTATAATGGTAGGCCCCTTTACCATGCCAACTATTAGAGGCGCGATAGGTGTGCGCCCCAGCCCAAACACCATTGTCTTGGAGGCCCCCATATATATTATAGGGCTCTGCAAGATCTACTGCTACTGCATAAAACTGACCTACTGCAGGCGTATTTGATTTTGTCCAGTTAGCTCCATCATCATAAGAGATATGCACCCCACCATCATTCCCGAGTATGATATGCTCATCTCTATTTGGATTGCACCACAGCGCATGATGATCTACATGCACATTAGACTCATTTATATTGTCAAATGTTTTACCTCCGTCCTTAGATATAACCACAGGGACTCCCATAAAATAAATCTTATCTGCATTGTTTGGAGAGATTCTTATTTGACCAAAATAATATCCATAAGAATTATACACTTGATCTAGATAGTCACTATGTGTTCGTTTCCAAGTAGCGCCATCATCGTCAGACCTATAAATCTCAGCACCAATCACCTCTGTATCAAATAAGAGCGAGTTAGCATCTTCCGTATAGCTCACTAGGTCGGAAGGTTTGATTTCGTCTTTCTGAATTTTGTCTTGCACATATTCTAGACTATATTTTTCTGGAAAATTTTGCCCCTTCAGATAACCCTTGATTTTATCTTTCGACAAAGCCAAAAAACTTGACTTGCTCATTTCACGTAGCTCATCTTTGGTCAAGCCTTCTCCCTTCTTTTTCTTATCCGCAGGACGCCTATCGTAATTATCCAAAATGGCATACATGACACTCTTGCCATTTATATTTTGTCTAGCGAGACCGATACGACCTACTCCTTCTCCTGTCGGGAAACCACTTTTTGCTCCACTGATTTTTTCCCAAGTTTCGCCAGCATCCGCACTCTTATATATACCTGATCCAGTACCAGATTCCACAAAGTTCCAGGCTCTACGTTCCCTCGTCCAAGTAGCGGCATACATAAGATCGGGGTTTTCTGAATCGATTAACAGATCTATTGCACCCGTATTTTCGTCAATATATAATGTCTTTGTCCAGGTATCCCCGCCGTCTATAGTTTTATATATCCCTCTTTCCTCATTAGGAGAATAAAGATGACCCAGCATCGCTACCCATAGCGTATTTTTGTCTGTTGGGTGCAGCACGACCCTTGCAGTATGATGGGTTTCAGGTAGTCCTTTATGCTCCCAAGTTTTTCCCCAATCCTTACTGACATACATCCCGATTCCAGCGTAGCTAGAACGACTAGAGTTGACTTCTCCAGTACCAATCCAGATGATACTATCTTGCCAGTTGACAGCGATATCACCGATAGTCATCACTGCTTCGTTATCAAATATCGGAGTAAAACTATTCCCATTATTTTCTGTGTACCACAATCCTCCAGAAGCATAGGCAGCAAAAAAGTGAGAAGGATCATTGACATCTACGGCTAAGTCCGTAACTCTGCCGCTAAACACTGTAGGTCCTACAGATTTGAATGGGATGGCATTAACGGTACTTTTAGACAAGGCATTTTCACGCTGTACTTGCATTTGCATTCTTTCTGCGGCAGGAGTCGCAGGAGGCTGTTGCGCATAGCTAATAGTATCTGCGACGAGAAGGCATACGAGAATCAAAAAGAGTAATCGAAACATATTTTGGTTTTGTAATGAACAAAAAAAAATCACTCCCGCTAGATATTTTTTTGACCATTATTATAATCGAATACCAGTATTCTAAACGAAGTCCTAGTACCATTCTCAGATTTAAACAGCGAGGAGTGACCTTTACTGCTAAGATATATCTAATGCGCTTTATTTAATAATATTAGGCAGAATATCCCATAATATGCCTCCCAAAATACATAATATGGCAATGTGCAAAGATTTGATTTTCAGTACTATACCTATATTTATGTTTTCTTGGGTGTGCCCCTGCTTGCTACTGAAAAACGTAGCTAGCCGGGTCAGGCTCTTTCGGACTCCGCTATCGCTTCGGTACTTGCCTACGAAAAAGTAGGCAAGCACATCCCACTGCCGTGGGATTCCTGTCGATCCTTCACACAAAGCTTTTTTCAATAACTGTACTTTAGGTCAGGGAATATGCTTTCCTCTTTAATGACCTTTGTATCAGGCATTCAGATAGAGGCTCTTATATTCTTAAATATAATTTTAAAAAATTAAAACCAATACAAAGAAATTACATACCTACATTCTAGTAGTTCTTTGCTTTAGTGTCTTGATACAACAGACCAGAGCACAGCAAACAGAAATTGAACTTACTTCAAATAGTTTTAATCCGCACCTTTTGCTCACCGAGACGGGATCAGGATTCGCAAGAATGCATATGCAGAATCAAGAACCTGGTCTTTGAACTTTAGCTGCTCGGTCAGGTACTTTAAGTGACTTTAATATTAATTACCAAAACGCAGCAGGGGGTAGTGCTAAACTATATAAATATTGACCCTACAGATAATATTATCAGATTTAATGAACAGATATTTGTCGATGAAGATATTATACTTGAAGGATTCTCCCCGAATTTGAATATTCGTGCTGATGGAACTAGAGACTCTGGAATAAATTTCGGAGATAATGATGTTACAGGAGACGCAAGAATATTTTACGATGCAAGTCTGGATATCCTTAAAATGGGGACTGGTGTTTCTTCCGTCGTTGCATCTGCAATAAATATGAATAGTGATGATAAGGTGGGATTTAATATTGATGATTTTACTAGTGGAGATGAATTGGATGCTCAAGTCACGATTCGTGCTAATTCTGGAAATCTTACGACACCTGCACATTTAGAACTTTACGAAAACAATAATGCTGGTTTTCCAAATATCCATTTTCCAAATTTTGCGATCAATGGATACTGGCAAGTGGGCGCCAGCGCGGAAGGTAGTGCGACTTCTCCAGGATTAAAGCATTTTACGCATAGTGATGATGGTACATCTGCTGCGGAAGAAGAAATTTTGACAATCAATGGATCAGATACTAGAGTAGGTGTAGGAGACGACGAACCAGAGTTTACTTTATCAATAGATTTCCCTGCAGGCGCCCCTTCTACTGGTGGCGATGGTGCACTTAGTTTGGAAAATTCAGCCAACAATGATAGTTGGACAATGTACACCAGTTCTACGAGTGGTAGTTTGCGATTTTTATTATGATAATAATACCACTGATGGAGTAAATCCTGTATTGAGAGGAACCTTTGACCCTAGCAACGGAGCATATACAAATAACTCTGACAGAAGGTTGAAGAAGAATATTTCTTCTTTAGATAACCAGTTGGAAAAAATTCTCCAATTGCGCCCTATAAGGTATCAATTCAAAAGCCAACAAGATGAAGAATATAGCCTAGGATTAATTGCCCAAGAGGTACAAGCTATCATCCCTGAAGTGGTAAGTCAAATCTCTAAAAAAGGGGAGGATAAAGAAGACTTCTTAGGGGTTTCATATTCAGAATTAATTCCTGTTCTTATAGGCGCTATCCAAGATCAACAGGCGATTATAGACGCTCAGAATGTAGTATTATCTGCCGTAAAAGCAGACTTAGGAAACATGAATGCTTCTCTCCAATCTCAGATTCAAGAAATGATAAAAGCTGAATTGGCTAAGGCGTCTGATGCAAATACAGGTGAAAAGAGAAAAGGCTAGTAAAAGAGTAAATATGAATTTCACATTCATAGCTGGGAAAATTTGGTTAAATCAGTTTCTAATTGTTAAGATACTATCTTAAATAAAAAAAACGAAACACAAATTCACAAAAATATAAATATTTGACTGTTAAAAGCAATACTTATTTTAATGCTTCTTCAAAATTGCTCCGATCAAAAGCATCTATAAAAGACTTAGGGGTAGTATTATGGATTTTAGC
>CAYZUW010000122.1:0-10751 GCA_964481325.1 uncultured Saprospiraceae bacterium | reverse complement strand
AATATTATTTATTTTTTATATCAATATTTTACTACCGAAACTTGAGTCTAATCTTTTAGTTAACAACTTGTGCAATGGTTTCCAAATCTGAATCTACTCCCCTATCTTCTTGGATCTACTAACCATAGGATTAGAGCAACTATAAAAGATATCTATATTCTGACCAAGAGAAAAGAAATTCAGCGCACCTCTATTTTCTAAGGTTTCGGTCGCTATATGTTCTGTGCGTCCTACGGTGTATTTATACTTCATAAACCAACGGTCATTTTTTTGCTCTTCAATTTCTATAATCGTTCCAACAGTCTCTTGCTTACATTTCTCTAATTGGGACTTTTCATATACGGTTAGGTATACTGCGGAAGCAAATACTAAGCCTACTACAAATAGTATCAGTAACCAAATTTTATATTTTCCTAAGAAGTTCAAATTATCAATTGTATTTGATGTAGAACAATATTAACGCTAATTTTTTAAAAGGTCAGCTTCTGAAATCAACTCAATGAAATAATAAGGGTGAGTCCAGTTCTGTTGATTTATTGATACTAACATATAAACATATAGCTGTATAAAACTGAATGGTAATAGCATAAATCTATTTTCGTACAAGGGATCGACAGTAGACCGCATTTTTTCGCGGGAGTCCCTTAGGACCGGAGTGAAACGGAGTACGAAAGAGCCCGGTCCCGATTGTAGAGCCTTTATTATTTCTGATTTTTCAAATAGAAATGATATAGAAGGGCTGGCATCGGGATGGACCCAAAAAAAAGGCCGCTCCATCTCTGTAGCGACCTCATATATTGTTTTAGCAATAAAACCTTGTTGGGGGATAGATAAAAACTATCCATTAATTCATCAGCGTAACGTCTCCTTCAAAGAGTTCTGTGCTTCCATCTACAAGTTCTAAGACGATATAGTAAACATACACTCCTGTCGGGGCATCTTCATCTCTAAATACACCATTCCACCCTCTTGCTGGATCATTCAATTGGAAATCTTCATCGAAAAAGACTTGCTCACCCCATCTATCATAGATCTGGAAAGATTGAACGGTAGCTACTACAGATGGCTTACCAAAAGGCATAAACAAATCGTTTACTCCATCATCATTATGCGGAGAGAATGCATTAGGAATATAAATATCTATGTTTCTATCTACTCTAAATTGAACTACTGCATTGTCAACACAACCATTTTCGCTCACCACCATTACTTCGTAAGAAATACTAAATCCTGGTGTTACTGTTGGATTAAGACAATCTGTACAACTCAACCCGTCTTCTGGAGTCCAAGTGATAGATACGATTTCATTATCAGGGAAAGTGGTAAATGCGTTGATGTTAAAACTCTCACCCAATTCAAGCTCCACCATTGGTTCAGCAACGTTTACACTTAATGAATCTACGGTAGGAATTGTCAACTGCTGGAATACTTCACAACCATTCGCATCCTCAATCAATAAGTCGAAAGTCTCACCTGGTGTCAAGTTTGAGAATATCGTTTCATCAGAAAAAGTCTGCCCTCCATCTATAGAGTACATAAATGGTCCAACTCCGCCAATTACATCGTTAAATACAATACTTCCTAAATCTCCAAAACAAGCTGGCGATATAGGCTCTACATCAACTCCAGAGGGTACATCTTCAGCTAATGTAATCACTACATCAGACGATGCGCTACATCTATTTTCTTCATTGAATATGGTCAATGTATACGTTCCTCTTGCATTAGCGAATGCTTCTAATTCATCTACTGGTCCAGATAATAAACCATCAATAGTCGTCCATTCATAGGTAAAGTTACTTCCTTCAGAACCTGAACCTGCTAAGACTGCAATAGTCTCTGTACAAGTAAGTTCACTAGTCGGTCCAGCGTCTACACTTGGAGGTGTGATATCTTGCTCTACTACAAATTCGTTTGGCGTACTACAGCCAGTCAAATTATCTGTAATAATCATAATGTACGTACCAGGCTCATCCACTTCAACCGAAGATCCAGTACTTAATTCAGTTCCATCTTCTGTTGTCCACAGATATGATAGTGCTGGATTATCTTGTGAGGTAAGGGTTTGACTCAGAACCTCACAATTCAAAACAGCCGGAGTTGGTGGTGCTTCTTGCGGAAATACCTCATTGGAAGTCACCAGCTGTACACTCGTACTTGTACATCCATTTTCAGTATTGAGTACCGTCAATTGGTATTCACCTTGAGAATCTACAGTAGGAGTCAAAGTATTTGCCCCATCTACTATAAGTCCTGTAGAAAGCGGTATCCAAGAGTACTCAAACTGAGGTCCAGTACTCGAGCCTGCACCAGAAAGTTGTGCTAAGGTCTGATCACAGGTCACTTCTTGTATAGGTCCCGTCATTGCAGTTGGAGATTCTATATCTTGTAGCACCTGTATGGTCGTTGTATTAACACAGAAATTATCCGAATTGGTTACGAGTAATTCATATATACCAGGACCATTAACGGTCGTATTAATCTCATCCGTGCTACCAGTAAAAGAACCAGCTCCAGACACCAAACTCCATTCGTAGGTGAAGCCAGCTCCTTGGCTAGATAACGTCCCGTCAAGCTCTACTTCAAGTGTAGCACAATTCAACATTCCTGGTACCTGTATCTCCGCATCTGGTTCGTCTATATTCTCTGTAACTATAAATTCTTGCATAGAGACACAGAAGTTATCCGTATTCGTTATGATAAGAACATAAGTGCCAGGCGCATCAACAGAAGGTGTCAACGTTTCTTCACCTGAGACTATATTTGCAGTTCCCATTTCCATCCATTCTAGTTCGAATATACCTCCATCATCAGAACCCATGGCATCGATGGTAATCGTTTCATTTTGGCAATTTATTTCTGCAGGTTCTTCAAATTCTATTACTGGCACAAAGTCATTTCTCAAAACAGGAACCTCATCCACACTCTGGCATCCTGTCAAAGTATTTGTAACTGTTAGGGTATAAGTACCTGGCTCGCTAACTAGGGGTTCATCTGTGTCTGCACCAGAAACAATTACTCCACCATTGGAGGCCGTCCATGAATATTCAAATTCACTTCCGGCACTTGAGGCACCAGCGTCAAGATTCATCATCATATCACGGCAATTCAAAATAACACCATCTCCAGCCTCCGCAATAGGATCTTCTGTATCTTCCATCACTTGTATCGTTTGCTCAGATACACAACCATTATTAGTATCTTCAATAATCAGGGTGTACATACCTGGTTGATCTACTGTGAAAACAAAATTGTCATCGGGTGTAAATGGAGTCCCATCCATTACCCATTGGAAAGTCAATCCTGCACCCGAAGCTGAACCTGTAGCATCAATAGTTACCATCGGTCTATCACAGGTAATCATTTCTGCTGGAGCGACTGTAATCTCCGGTAGTGCCTCATCAGGAATAACCGTGAAGCTAGCAGTTTGGGTACAGCCATTATCTGTATTGGTGACAAGTAAAGTATATTCTCCAGGTTGATCTATTTGTGTGGATATATCTGTAGTAGATCCACTTATATTACCAGGAGAAGCTGTCCATAAATATTCAAAATTATTTCCTGTACTAGAACCTACTCCAGTGATATTCAAGATATCGTCTTGACATCCAAAAGTAAGGTTTGGATTGACCATCGCTGTAGGTTCAGCAAAGTCATCTGTCACCTCCACTTCCAAAGTTCTACTACAACCTGTAGCTTCATTTGATACAGTCAAAGTGTAGGTACCTGCAGCACTTATTTCGGGGTTTAATGTGTCTTCATCATCTTCTATGACCCCTCCGTTAGAGGCAACCCATACATAAACAATATCAGGTCCAACCTCAGATCCATCACCAGACAGTTCGATTATAGTGTTTTCACAATTCACCACTGCTGGTGTCTCAATAGCAATCTCTGGGAATTCTGCATCTTCGTCTACATCGACAACAGCTGAAAAACTACACATATTCGTCGTGTTCAAGATGGTCAATTCATAGGTACCAGAAATTGTTATTTCTGGATTTTCTAAATTAGACATGAAACCATTTGGTCCTGTCCACGAGTACACAAATTCTCCCCCAGAACTACTCCCATCTGTCAATAAAGATTGTATTGGATCTTCACAAGTAATCACACCACTTGGTTCAATATCAATATCTGGATCCAACATATCTTCGGCAATCGTAATAAGTTCTATAGCTGTACATCCGTTGATCGTATTTGTTACCACTAAGGTATATTCACCGCCTTGAGCGATTTCTGGGTTAGCCTCGCTACTGATTAATCCAGCTCCAGTCAATGACCATTCATAGGTAAATTCAGGACCTGTACTCAGATTAGCACCTCCTAATGTCAATAAGGTAATATCACAATTTAATCCTTGCATATCGCCTACATCCGCTGTAGGGTCTTCTCGTATATCCATAACCATTACAGGGTCTGTCTCCACACATCCTGTCAATGTGTTATTTACTTCAAGTGTGTATTGGCCACCAGCATCTACTTGTATACTAGCCGTATTGCCAATAACCGTGTTATTCTCATCTCTCCATGTATATTCGATGCCCATTCCTGATTCAGATTGTGAACCATCTAAAAGCACCTCTGTATTATTACAATCGATATTCAGTGGATCCGCAATAATGACTTCTGGGAAGATAGCATCTTCTATCACCGTAACTGTTTCAGAATTTGTACAGCCCGTTGCGTTATTGGTAATCGTTAATGTATATGAACCAGGATCGTCTATCTGGACATTTTGGTCATTAGAAGAGGAAAGAATATTTCCTCCCATTGTAGTCCATGTGTAAGTAAAGTCCCCTGTACTAGAACCATTTGAATCTAGAATCTGATTGTCCGCTTCACAAGTAAGCAAAGCTGGTGTATTTATCATTACATCAGGTTCTGTCATATCCTCTAAAATTACTACTTGATTCATAGCAGTACAGCCGTTACTAGTGTCTGTAACTAATAAGGTATAAGTACCTCCTTGGGTAGCTGTGATATTAGGCGTGCTTGCTGTAGTTGGAGCTCCATTGTCAGGTACTATTTGCCAATCATAAATGATCGTATTTCCTGTGGAAGTATTAGATCCGCCTAACTCCAGTGAAAGGTTATTACAATTTATTTGAGATGACTGGCCTGGGTCTGCCGTTAAATCAGTTCTAATATCTTCTACCACAACTTCTAGTGGAGGGCTAGAACATCCTGTAACACTGTTTGTCACCACTAATGAGTAGGTTCCACTTTCACTAACTACTGGGTTAATTGAATTATTTCCAGAAACAATAACTCCTCCATTGCTTGCTATCCATTCGTAAGAGATGTCTGTACCTGTTTCTGAACCTAGACCGCTAAGTGTCACCGTACCATCTGCACGGCAGTCAATAGGCAACGGATCCTCAGTTGCAATTTGTGGTGCTACAGAAACATCTACTTGGGAAACAGACGTACAGCCATTTTCTGTATTCGTTACCAGTACTTCATAAGTGCCAGCCTCTGTTACCATTGGGTTGGCAATATCAGACGCACCTGCAATACTCCCTCCATTACTTGCCGTCCATTGATAAGTAATATTAGTTCCCGTTGCTAAATCTACTCCTCCTAGCATGACTTCAGAATCAATACAATCGAAAGGCGTTCCTGCATCTGCTACAGGGTCTATTCTATTATCAGTCACCATCACTGGTGTTTGGGCTGTGCACCCATTGGTAGTATTCGTAACAGTTAGCGTGTATGATCCTGGTTCATCTATAACTGGATTGGGTGTGTCCGCTCCACTAGCGATATTTCCTCCTCCTGCATTCACTGTCCATTCATAAGTAAAATCATCCCCTGCCGAAGTTCCATCCGTATTAATGGTTACTTCAGCATTATTACAATCGATGACAGTTGGCATAGCAAAAGCATCCGGTGTGTTTTCGTCAGAAGGTATATTTATATTACTTTCCATTTGGCATCCGTTTTCATCAGTAGCTACCACTCGATAGTCTCCAGCAGGAAGACCATCGATAGTGCTTCCTGTACCAACAGAGCCACCTGCATTATCGAACCATTCGAATTCAAATTCGCCATTCCCTCCTGCACCTTCTGCTGATAATTCACCAGAAAGCAAGTCTGCACAAGTTGTTCCTGATATAAGTTCAGGCGTCACTGAAACTTCTGGGGCAGGTAATACTTCAGCAGATAATTCTTGTGTACAGCCTAATTCGTCGGTAACGGTAACTGTATAGCTACCAGGGGCAAGACCTATTGCCATTTCCGTCGTTTGTGCATCCTCATCTGACCATAAATACTCGAAAGTACCGGAACCATTCGCTACT
The DNA here is from genome assembly GCA_964481325.1 of uncultured Saprospiraceae bacterium. Lineage (GTDB taxonomy): Bacteria > Bacteroidota > Bacteroidia > Chitinophagales > Saprospiraceae > JALZVN01. The sequence continues at coordinate 4,449 of CAYZUW010000122.1, read as the reverse complement.
AAAGCCATAAGCATTCCATCTTCAGAATCATTACATAAAGTAGGTGTTGTTTCTAAAGCTAGGTCGAAAGATTGATCTGCTACTAAAGCAACTCCTTCTACGTCTTGTCCACAGTTTGGGCCATCTATACGTGTAATCTCATACATACCCGATTCTGATACTTCAAATTCAAAATCAGGATCTTCTATTAAAAGGGGTGGCTGAGGGATACCGTCTAAATTATATTGTAAGGTCCATGGAGGTGCTCCAGAAAGTGTAAGTCCCAATACTGTAGTTGGGCTCTCAGGGCAAATAGAAGTTTCTCCTTCTAGTTCTGCATCTGGGATTCCACTAGTTACAAAATTTACTGTATCCATGTGTACCTGTCCACATCCATCTGATACTTCAAGAAAGTAGGTATATGATCCTGCCGCAGAAACGTCTACCTCCGCAATTTGCTCAGTGCTTATCACACCATTTTCATCAGACCAAACAAACATAAACTCTGATGGTGGATCAGCCCTATCTACAGAAGGAAACCCTCCGCCAATTATGAAGGCCTCTAGCTCTCTATCACTCAGTCCAAAACAGGTCGTATCTCCTACGAGGGGTTGAACTTCAATGGGAGGAACGTCTATTATTTCTAATTGAAATATTTGAGGTTCACAAAAGCATGGATTTGTAATAGAAATATCTATTGTTTCAACAGGCTCTTGTTGATCATCACTCTTAATTACTATTTCTTCTACTAAACCAAATGGACCCACTTGAATCTCACCTATGAAAGGAAGATCGGTACAATAATCGACACCAAATATAGCTGATCCTCCAAATTGAATAGGCATGTTGATATCAACAAAATTATTAGTTCCAAATACCGCTTCTCTTTCAAATATTACCGTAGCAACTGAGTCACCGCAGCTTTCATAGGCAAAAGTTTCGCCTGTTCCGTCAAATGCAATTTCTGCAATACTTGACCCTTCTGCTGCGTTAAAACTACTTGTCTGTAAAAATACTGCTGAGCCAAAAATTCGATCAGAACCATCCGCTACAGAAACCCTTACACGATAGGTCTCACAGATTTCTAATTCATCATAAGATGCTACGAGCGGGACTGTCCAGCCATCAAACTGGCATAGTTGGGTAAACGGGTTATTTGCAGGATTAACTGTTGCGCAAACTGCTGCTCCTGAAGTATTCGCGATATTATTATCCACATACAGATTGGTGTTTAGACCATGGTTAACATTATTGATACTCACATTTTCTATATTTCCATTAGCATCTACAAACTCTGCTAAATTGATAGCAGGTTGACCACCAATTACAAAAGGAGCGTCTGCAGCTGTAATACCAGGTCCTGACAAGAAGATTCCAAATTTATCATTGAAAATTGATCCGACGAAATCACAATATTCTTCTGAGGCGAAAACATAATTAAACGAAACTGATTCAGAGGTAGGAATAAAATCAAATTCGATAAATCCTGCATCAAAAGTAGCAACATCTCCTCCAGGTCCTCCAGGGATTCCTCCTATAGTTCCTCCATAGAATGCTTCAATAACATTAAGATTAGGATCTCCAGGAAGATTGAGTTGATCTCCAATTCCGGTAGCCGTATTCCCTCCAATAAATTGTGTAATATTGGCATTGGCAATAACAATTCCCGATTCCAGACCGAGGGCTACATTTCCATCAGAAAAATACCCGATCGAAGCATTATTACCTGTTTGACCAGCAAAATTGATTCGATCTAAAGGTACTTCAAAACATTCATTTGCGATGAAAGTATCGATAACCAAATCGAGAACGGCTTGATCCGAAATGGCAGGTATATACTGCACACGACCAGGAACTTGCGAAAATAATTCAGTAAATAACCCTATGCTCAGAAATAGGCATAGTATGAGAGTAGATGTTCTCTTTGACATTTGTAAGTTTGTTTTTTGCTAAAAATTTAAGTTATGCTATTAACTTAAAATTCAATATACCTGTAAGTTAAGAAAAATTTAACTTAATATCTAAAATATAATTTGACCTATAGCGTAAAAGCAAAACAAAATGTCGGAAAGCATTGATTTGAGGCAGGAATTATCTCATTAGGGTGACATTACCCGAAATTAGTTCGATTTCCCCACTCACTAATACCACTGTTGCCTTATAAATGAATACATCAGGCTGCATAGGTTCTCCTCTATAATTTCCGTCCCATCCGAATCTTTCCTCATTCGCTGGAAAATCATCATTTTGGAACACCTGATTACCCCATCTATCATATATAGAAAGATTGGATATGGACTCTATAGCACCATCTTGGGAGAAAATTGTAAAGGTATCGTTGACAAAATCATTATTGGGTGAAAAAGCATTAGGCGCATACACTCCAATAATACGTTGTACTCTAAATTGAATAGAGTCTGTCACAATACATCCATTTTGATTCTCAATTGTGACAAAGTATTCGATATCATTTGTTGGGTTAGCTGTAGGATTCAAGCAATCATCACAACTCAAAAAGTCTGAAGGCGTCCAGGTTATAGAGGTTACTTGAGATATTGGAACATTTGTGTTAACTGTGATCTGATTGGATTGTCCAATAAGTATACTTATTTCATCAATTACACTTGTAGTTAGCTCTGGAGTAGTAGGTACAATAATCGTTTCTTCATAAACACATTCTTCCGTGTCCATTACTACTACATTGTATGTACCTGGCTCTAATTGATCAAAATCAGAATTAGTTTCGAAATCATTATTATCTATACTATAGGTATAGGGTCCTACTCCACCCTCTACTTCAAGAATATTGATACTTCCCAAATCTCCGTAACATGGAGGCTCTAAGACAAAGGCGTCAAAACCAGTTGGCACATTTTGATTCTGTTCTACTTCGACTTCAGCCGTATTCGTACAATTATTATTTAAGTCCGTGACTGAGAAAGTATATGTTCCAGGAAGGTTTACCTCTGTTGCTACACTATTGGATGCTCCTATAATATTTCCATTTGTTGTACTCCATGTCAAATCAAAGTTGCCCGTTGATGGTGTTTCTCCCAAAAGTGCAACCACTTCGTTCTTGCAAGTCAATTCATCTGCTTCCCCAATCATTACCTCTGGAACTTGAATATTTTGACTGACTGTTATTAACTGTTCTTCTGAACAGCCATTTTCTAGATTGGTAACTAAAATTGTATAGTCTCCAGGCTGATTAGCAAGTGTTGTGATTTCATCAGATGGACCAGATAAATTTCCATCAACAGTAGTCCATAGTATATTTATATCTGTTGTATTCCCTACAAGAGCTGAAAGTTCCGTTTCTAATATAGTACAATTTAATTCATGAGGGTCGTTCAAAACGAACTCTGGCTTTTCTACATCAACGGATACAAAAACAGTTTGCTCATCTGAACAGCCGCTTATGGCATCTACAATTAGTAATGTATACTCCCCTTCTGCGTCTGCAATAATACTAGCACCATCGGTAGATCCGATAATATTTCCATTAATAGTTGTCCATTCCATATTCTGATTCGTGGATGGATTATTTACTATCGCAGAGATTACTACTTGTGGATTATCGCATGTAATGCTATTCACAGTCTCGATTTCAAAAATAGGCGATTCAGCGTTTTCAGGTACAAAAATATCTATAGCATTTGAACATCCGTTTTCTGTATTGATTACTTCAAAGGTATACGTTCCGCCACTCAACACCTCAATTTCTAAAGCATTTAAATCTGTGCTCCCAATAGTACCATCTTGTGTTGACCAATTGATAGTCACATTCTCAATATCATTTATAATATCACCTGAAATTGTTGTACTTAGCACATCACAATTTATGGCCAAAGGTTGTACCCCCTCTAATTTTGGAGTTAGCATATTCTCAAAAACTTCAACAGTTCGAATACTACTACATAGATTATCGGCATCGACAACTTCTAATTGGTACATACCTGGTTCTGATACTGTCAGTACATTTGATTCGTTGTCAATAACTGCCCCCGTAGCCAAATCTGTCCAAACCAAATCTACATCGCCAGATAGGATATCCGCTTGGATGTCAACAGAACTATTATTACAATTCAATTCGCTATCCACACCTAATGAAAAATCTGGCACATCGCCATCTTGTTCTACAGATATGGTTTCCATGCTAAAACACCCTGTAATACCATCTATTACTGTTAGTGTATAAGTTCCTGGTGCATTAATAGTAGGATTAGCCATATTTGCATCTGATAATATATTTCCACCAATTGTACTCCAACTAAAACTCAAATCTGCATTTAAATCATACGTTGTACTCAAAACAATTTCATTAATATCACAATCCAAATCTGATGGTTTAGTGATTGATATATCAGGTACTTGGTCTAATAAATCTATTGTAGCACTTGTTGTCGTAGAACAATTATTGGATACATCTAGGACAACTAAGTCATACGTTCCTGGGCTATTTATTAGGAT
>CAYZUW010000121.1:0-10907 GCA_964481325.1 uncultured Saprospiraceae bacterium | reverse complement strand
TCCATAAGTAGTGATTTGGGAAAGACTACTTTCTTCAATAAGTGATTAATACCTACATTAGTTTACAAAAAATAAAGGCCACTGGTACTTTAATAGGCAATCTAAAGGTTGGGGAATGGACATTTTTTGATTGGAATAAAAATAAGTTCATTGTTAATTATTCAAGCGAAGGCAAATTGGAAGGTAACTACAAGGAATACTATTACGATGACAAAACGGATACTTACAACTTAAAGGTAAAAGGGCAATTCGGAACTAGAACCTATAAACTCAAGTTTGGAAATGAGTATAAAGATGTTCGAAAAACTAGAAGAATAGGAAAATGGGAATATTATAGTGAGCAAAACGAACTTCTAGAAGTTGTTATTCACAAATGGAAATCGAATAAATAAATCACCTCGTATGATGCTATGGAACATTTGGATTTTATTTCGAATGGCTATAAGTAAAATTCAAAAAAGAAGGGACAAGAAGCGAGGAAAGAGATTATAGTGATCAAATACTCTGAAACCTGACTTATTAGAACTTTTCGATTCATTATTCAGGAGGTTAATTGTATTTTTGATATTTGAGCTAGGGGGAGTCGCGATATGAGTCGCAGCGAATACCTAATGAAGGAATGCTACACGACGGATGAGCGGATGAGCGAATACTAGAGCAGCATATCCTGAATAGGTATCCGCAAGATGAATACAAGCAAATCACCCGGTCCTCTTCATAATATGCGCTGACTTTGCGCCTGCCATTATGAAGAGGAAGCTCCCGAAAAAAAAAGATGAAAAATCTACTGACTTTATTTTTCCTGTTTCTTTCATTGCATCTCTTTGCCTCAAACAAATTGATACTGGAAAGGTCTTCTTTATCCAACAAGGCGAGCGATTTTAAACAAAACTGTGCTCAAGCCACTTTTCAAACAGATCTAGATATCAACAATGTAAGGGCAACACTATTAGTGGGAGGAGACATGTGGTGGAATGGCAATCAGGGCAGATACATTGTACCCAAGGTTGCTGAAGGTGAAGCAGAGGTATCCTCGATATTCGTTGGAGGTGTGTGGATGGGAGGCGTTGATGGATTTGGGAATATAAAAATCGCCGCACAAACCTATGGTACTTCTGCTGGTTTATCAGACTATTGGCCTGGCCCTATATCAGAGAATGGCCAAGGGGATGCAGAGACCTGCGCGAATTGGGACAGAATATTTACAGTCAAAGGAGAGGATATAGACCTCCATATTCAGCAATTTAAGGAAGCAAGAGAAAATGATATCCCCTATGATAATTCCCTAATACCACAAGCTGTAAAAGAGTGGCCAGGCTTAGGAAGTGAGTTATTCTTTGATGCGGTTGGTTTTGAATTACCAATAGCGCATCAGGGCTTAGCCCCTTTTTGGGATGAAAATGCGGATGGTGTGTATACCCCTCAGTTTGGTGATTATCCTATCTTGGAACAAAGAGGATGTCCAAGCCCTGATTATGCGGATCAAATGAGTTTCTGGATTTTCAATGATGTCGGTAATGTTCATACAGAGTCTGGTGCTGATCCATTACAGATGGAAATTCAGGCGCAGGCCTTTGCTTTCAAAACCAATGATCAGATGAATGACATGACATTTACAAGATACAAACTCGTCTCTAGATTAAATGAAAGTCTTGAGGGGGCCTACTTTGGCATTTGGCTTGACCCTGACCTAGGCTGTGGAACGGATGACTTCATTGGTTGCGATACTACCAGAAACTTGATGTACGTATATAACAAAGATGCTGTGGATGGAGATGATGGATCGAATTGTTTTGGAGTTGTACCTACCTATGGTGACAAAGTACCTTACTTCGGAGTTGATTTTTTTAGGGGGCCACTTGGCCCAAAGGTTTTCGGAAGTAATGGAGAGTTGATAGATCCAGAAGTAGGGCAATCAGCTGATACCTTAATAGAGTTGGGTATGTCTTCATTTGTCTACTTTCACAATACAATTGCAAACAATGCTGTCATGACATTCCCCAACACCGCAACAGAGTATTACAACTATTTATCTGGACGATGGCGAAATGGAGATCCCTTAACTTACGGTGGTTCTGGGTTTGGTGGCACAGAGACTACTCGATTTGCATTTCCTGGTGAGCCAAATAACCCAAATGCATGGTCTATGTGTTCAGTTGGTTTGCCCGATGAGAGAAACACTTCTTTGCAAGCAACTGGCCCTTGGAGGTTAGACCCAGGACAGGTGAATGAATTGATCATTGGTATACCTTGGGTGCCAGATGTAGCGTATCCATGCCCAGATATGGGCAGACTATTTAGAGCAGATGACTTGGCACAAAGTTATTTTGATAACTGCTTTAGTATCGCGGATGGTCCAGATGCACCAGACATAGATTGGACCCCATTAGATAAAAAATTAGAAGCTGTTTTATCAAATAATGAAATCACCTCTAATAATGCTGATGAAAGCTATTGGGGATTAGGTTCTTTTTTGGATGGAGGCTTCACTCAACAAGAACAACTTTATAATTTTGAAGGATATATTGTTTATCAATTAAAAGATACTAGCGTCACTGTAAAGGAATTTAATGACTCCGAAAAAGCTAGAATAGTTTTTCAATCCGATCGCAACAATAATGCATCAGATCTTTATAACTGGACTTATGTAGAGAATCCAAATGCTGGTACTTTTGATAATCCTCTCACGTTAGTACCAGAATTAAAAATAGAAGGTGCTAACGAAGGTATTCGCAATACTTTCGAAATTACAGAGGATATATTTACTGGAGAGCCTCTGATTAACTATGAAACATACTACTATTCGGCAATAGCCTATGCATTCAATGAGTATGAAGCTTTTGACCCTATTACGGAACGTGGTCAAATGACTACTTATATAGAAGGACGTCGTAATGTGCAAATATATCGAGTAACTCCTCGTGGAATTACCGACCAAAAAGAAATCAAAATTTTTCCTAATCCTTTTTCTAGCACCACCTCCAATATGGTCCGAATTGCCAACTTGCCTCCTGATGCACAAATCTCGGTTTATGCTACGGATGGAAAATTAGTTAACAGATTTGAAGTAGGCGAAAATCTTCAAAGTATTGAATTTCCCGCTTTTGAATGGACGCCGAGTAGTAGCTCAGGTACTCCTCTTTCTAGTGGGATTTATTTCATTCATATTCAAGCTGAAGGTATTGAGGAGCGTGTTTTGAAGTGGGTTAGTATGTGACAAGATTTATACTATCAGTTCCCAAGTTCTTTCACAGCCAACCAAGCCATCATCCCAATACTAGTCCTAAGAGCTTCCTCATCTATATCGAATGTATTGGTATGCACGGGCGAGGTGATGCCTTTCTTCTTGTTACCTGTTCCAAGTCGATAGAAACAGCCTGGCATCTTCTGAGAGTAGTACGCAAAGTCTTCGGCCGTCATACGAATCGGAAGCGCTACAACATTTCTTTTGCCTAGATAATCTACCGCAAAATCTTTGACTCGAGCCGTAAGCGTGGGTTCATTAATCAATGAAGGGTACCCTGGTAGAATATTAAATTCACATTTTGCGCCCATTGATTTAGCAATGGATTCTGCCATTTTCTTCATTTTTTTATGTGCTTCGTATCGCCACTTTTCATCCATGGTGCGGAAAGTCCCCATCAGCTTAACTTCATTAGGGATAATATTTGTAGCTCCCCCAGTAGAATTTATTTTTCCAAAAGTAAGTACACTTGGAGTAGTGGGATTTGCATTTCTACTCACTATTTGCTGAAGCGAGGTGATGATGTGTGAGGTGATTACAATGGGGTCTATACAATCATGTGGAAGCGCACCATGTCCGCCTTTGCCTGTAATGGTCACATAAATTTCGTCTGCCGAAGCCATGTACTGACCAGCTCGTAAGCCAATCTTGCCACTCGCCAATGGCGGATGTACATGCTGACCAATGATAGAAATAGGTTTTGGATTTTTGAGCACTCCTTCTTTAATAAGGATAGAAGCTCCGCCAGGAAATTTCTCTTCAGCGGGTTGAAAAATCAACTTTAAAGTACCACCGAAATTATCTCTTAAGGAGTGCAAAATTTTGGCAGCCCCTAATAGGCTAGCAGTATGTACATCATGCCCACAAGCATGCATGACACCTTTATTTTTAGATTTGTATGCCACCTTATTGGCTTCTGTAATGGGCAGAGCATCTATATCAGCGCGCAGTGCAATTACTTTTTTGTTACTTTGTTTTCCTTGAATGTACGCCACTACTCCATTGTCTGCCCAGCCCGTTTCATGTTTAATACCAAGCGCCTTGAGTGTCGAAGCAATATATTTACCCGTTTCCTTTTCTTGATAGCTGAGTTCCGGATATTGATGGAGATGTCTTCTTATTTTTCGAGTGGAGGCGAACCCCTTATCCGCCAACATTTTAATTTTGGATTGCAAATTCATGCTGGAAGTAGTTTATGAATAATTTTAGGTACTTGAAATCGAGGTCCATGCTGCAATTCATAGTGTTTGCAACGCGCAATGAATTCTTTCTTCCCATAGTCGGTAATGTACTGAACAGCTCCTCCTTTAAAAGCAGGAAAGCCCCAGCCATAAATACTACCCAAATTAGCTTCTGCAACAGATTGTACAACACCTTCATGTAAGCACCAAAGCACTTCTAATACTTGGACTATCAAAAGGCGCTCTTTGGGTTCGTTAAAATCAAAAACTACTTGAGTGGTTGGAAAAACAGATTCTAAATTATTCCATAGCAAATTACGTTTAGCACTATTTTCATCATAATCATAAAAACCTCTCTTAGTGGGTCTTCCTGGCCGATCTACATCTTCTATCATTTTATTGATCGCGGATACTGCGGGGTGCGGAATATATTTTGGACCGTAGTGCTTGGCCGCTTGCTCTTCATATCGCAAAACCAAATTTAGGCTTAAGGAGTCTGCTAAGGCTAAGGGCGCGCGTGTCATTCCTGCCTGGCGACCAAGGTTTTCTATGGAGGCAGCAGAGAAGCCTTCTTGCAGCATTTGTATGCCTTCCAATATATATGTATTCTGCACTCTGGCTGCAAAAAATCCCCAGTTATCTTTTACCAAAACTGGTATTTTTTTGATCTGTTTAACAAAATCAAAAGCACGTGCAATAGTCTCACTTGAGGTTTGTTTTCCACGCACAATTTCGCACATATGGACTTTTTCCACAGGGCTAAAAAAGTGTAAACCAATATAGTTTTTAGGAAATTTAAACACAGCGCCTAAATCGGAAATAGGAATAGAGACGGTATTGGTACCAAAGAAAGAATATTCATCTACGTATTGATCAAGCTCTTTGGCTACTTTTATTTTCAAATTTTTATTTTCAAAGACTGCTTCGACAATCAAGTCGCATTTATCAAATTGCTCTATATCTACAGTAGCAACAAAGTTTGCTTTTGCTTTTTCGCACATTGCTGTAGATATTTTACGCGCTTCTTGCATCTCATCAAGTTTAGTAAAAACAATCTTCTTACCGGAAAGTACAATAGCTTCAGAAACGTCTTTCATCACTACTTCTAATCCGTTTATCAAACAACTGAGCGCAATCCCGGTACCCATGTTTCCAGCGCCGACGATTCCCACTTTGCGTGCTCTGAATTTTCCATACCCTTCTGGTCGCATCTCCCCATTTTTAATATTGTTGAGATCAAACCAAAAAGTCTTCAACATATTTTTAGTATCCTGCTTTAAAACCAATTCAGAAAAATGTTGGCTTTCTATTTTGCATGCTGTATCAAAATCGAGCTTGATTCCTTCTGCCAGTGTATTGAGTATAGATAAATGCGCTGGAAAATTGGCGTAAATAGAAGAAACTAAGGATGCAGTAAGATACTGTACAGTCTTTAAGGTTTCTCTTAATTTGTCTTTTGATACTGGTGCTTGACCAGCTTTCATATCCCAAGGTCTGCTTTTAGTAGTTTGTTGCTTTATCCATTGTGTAGCCGCAAAAATTAACCCCTCTGGTCGAGGTACAATCTGATCGATAACCCCTTTTTCTAAAGCCTCACTCGGGTTAAATTTTTTTTGTTTGGTGAGCACATTGTATGCATTCTCGATCCCTAGCATCCAAAGCAATCTAATAGTCGCTCCGCCACCTGGCATCAATCCTAATTCTATTTCGGGATTTCCAAGTTGTATGGTATTGTCATCTACTGCGATGCGATAATGACACGCTAGTGCCATTTCAAATCCTAAGCCCAGACATGAGCCATTCATCGCAGCTACTACCGGTATGCCTGGTGCTTCTAATTTGCGGAAAAAATTTTGGATTTCTTGAGAGTACTCATAAAGCTCCTCTGGAGAATTTGTCTCATACAAGTATTCCAAATCACCACCCGTAAGAAAGGTTTTTTGACTAGATGTAAAAATGACTCCCCGTAATAAACCTTTTTCTTTTTCCGCAATTAGGTGATCAAGTACAGGCTCTAAAGCCTTGTATAGTTTATGGTTGATAATATTGCCTTGTCTACCATCCATATCTAAATTGATGATAGCAATATTTTCAATATCTTTTTTGTACTGAATCATACCTTTTTATACAATTTCTATTATCGTTGATATACCCATTCCACCTCCCACACATAGTGTAGCAAGTCCAGTATTTTTCTTTTGACGAATAAGCTCATTCATCAAAGTACCAAGAATCATACATCCTGTTGCTCCTAAAGGATGTCCCATAGCAATAGCGCCTCCGTTGACATTCAAGATGGCGGGGTCTATATCCATATCTTGCTGAAACTTTAATACAGGAGAAGCAAAAGCTTCGTTCATTTCCCATAAATCAATATCCTCTTTATTCATTCCTATATTTTTCAATGCTCTTTTGCTCGCTGGAGTAGGCCCCTGTAGCATAAGTGTAGCATCTGTGCTCGCATTTCCTACAGAAATAATTTTTGCTTTTGGGGTCAAGCCTAGTCGCTTTCCCATTTCAGCGCTACCAATCAACATCAATGCAGCACCATCTACAATGCCACTTGAATTTCCCGCAGTATGTAAATGTTTTATTCTTTCTACTACGGGGTATTTGCGCATGGCAATTGCATCAAATCCAGCCGCTCCGATATCAGCAAAAGCAGGCTTAAGGTTTGCTAATCCTTCTAAAGTAGAATTAGGTCTTAAATGTTCATCTTCTTCAAGTACAAGCATTCCTGCAGTATTATAGATAGGAATCGTAGCACTGTCAAAATATCCCGCCTCCCATGCCTTAGCAGCTCTTTGCTGTGACTGCAGTGCGTATGCATCTAAAGATTCTCTATCATAGTCTTCCAGCGTGGCTATTAAGTCTGCAGATATGCCTTGTGGGACGTAACCAATATGCGTAATCACGTCTGGATCAAATAGAAGTGCTCCTCCATCAGATTCTATTGTCGTACGGCTCATACTTTCTATACCCCCTGCAACAAGCAAATCTTCCCAACCGCTTCTAATTTTCATAGCAGCTAGATTGACTGCTTCTAGACCTGAGGCACAAAATCGATTAAGCTGAAATCCGGATACTTTATTACTCCAGTCTGCAAACATCAGAGCAGATTTTGCAATATTGCCTCCTTGTTCTCCTACTGGGCTCACGCATCCGATAATGGCGTCATTGACAAATGTGGTATCTAAATCGTTTCTTTGCTGAATAGCTTTAAAGCAGTTTGATAATAGTTCAATGGGTTTTATCTGATATAAAGCCCCTGTTTTCCTGGCCTTGCCTCGAGGGGTTTTAATCGCATCATAGATAAAAGCTTCGTTCATGAGATGTAAATTTTGCAGAAATAGACCGTTTTGGTTTCTGAACCCAAATTTATTAATAATATTCGCCTCTTCTTAGTATGAAGCACAAGTAGTTTTACATATCTTAGTCCTAAAGTGTACCATATGGCTCGACGTAAAAAAAAGATGACTGCTTTTAGTAAACTATTGATATTCCTATTAGTCGCAACTCCCGTATTGTTTCTTGGCATTTCTTATGCTATTGGGCAAGATGGCATAGGAAATGTCAAATCTCTTTTGGGTATATCTAAAAAAACGCAAGAAACTAGCAAAAGTTATACGCCACCAGCTTCTATCAGTATAGAAGAAAGGGATGAAATGTATAAGCAAATAGAAGAGATGAAACGCCAATTGAGGGAAAAAAATACACAAATCAAGGAACTTCATTCTGAAGTAGAAAAATTAAAATCTGGAAACAATCAGTAGACCATTTAATCCTAGTGCTCGTTCTTGAATCTAGCGTGCTCTTATAATGAGAAAATGCTGAGAAAATAATGACAATACAATGCCACAAATATCTGTAGTGATTATCACTTTTAATGAGGAAAAAAATATCGGACAATGTATCGATTCGATATTGCCAGTAGCAGATGATGTGGTAGTAGTTGATTCTTTTTCTACAGATAATACTAGAGAAATAGTCCTTGAAAAAGGTTGTCGATTTGTAGAACATAAGTTTGATGGACATATCGAACAAAAAAACTGGGCTATCACCCAAGCTAAATATCCTCATATTTTATCGTTAGATGCGGATGAAGTTCTTTCTGAAGAATTACAAAATGAAATTCTTAATATTAAGGAATCCTGGGATGTAGATGCTTACTTTTTCAATCGCCTTACCAAATACTGTGGTCAATGGATTAAGCATTGTGGATGGTACCCAGATCAAAAGCTTCGCTTATGGGACAGCAGAAAGGGGAAATGGGGTGGCACAAATCCCCATGACAAATTTGAATTGAATGCAGGTGCTACCAAAAGACATTTGAAAGGAGACCTACTGCATTATTCTTACTATACCATATCTCAACATGTACTTCAAATTGAAAAATTTACCAGCATTAGCGCAAAGGAAGCTATTAATAAAGGAAAAACTATAAGCAAAGCGGCTTTGCTCTTAAAACCCTTATGGAAATTTATTAAAGACTATTTTTTTAGGCTAGGGATCCTTGATGGCTACTATGGATTCGTCATTTGCAGACTTTCTTCATGGGCTACATTCCTCAAATGTTTAAAGATGATTGAATTAGCTAAGAGAAAAACTTAAAATCACTCATCATTAGTGTTTGGTTAGGTAATAACTCATTACATTTGCGGCAACACAAAACCTTGAGCCCACTAAATAAACGAGTGGAATCACTATATCTTAATCAATAAATCCGCAATAAATGGGAAAAATACTTGTAAACGACGGCATCCACCCTGATGGACAGAAAATGATGGAAAAAGCAGGATTCACTGTTGTAACTACGAAAATACCTCAAGAAGAACTTTCACAAAAGCTCCCAGAATTTGACGCTATATGTGTGCGAAGTGCGACAAAGGTAAGACAAGCCCTTATTGACTCTTGTCCAAATCTGAAAGTAATAGCTAGAGGAGGTGTGGGTCTAGATAATATAGATGTTGACTATGCTAAGTCGAAATCAATACAAGTGATTAATACACCAGCCGCTTCTTCTGAAGCCGTTGCAGAGTTGGCTTTTGCACATATCTATACCTTATCAAGATCTTTGCATAAGGCCAATAGAGAAATGAAAGATGGCGATTTTAAAACGCTAAAGAAATCATATGCTAAAGGAGCCCAACTGAGAGGCAAAACGATTGGAATTATTGGATTAGGAAGAATAGGCCAAGAGACGGCTCGAATAGCACTTTCTCTTGGAATGGAGGTATTGCCAGTAGACAAAATGATTGAAAAGGCCACTATAAATCTAAAATTAGGTGGAGGCCTTGCGCCAGTTGCTGTTGAGTTAAAAACGACAGATATGGATACCATGCTAGCTTCTAGCGACTATATTTCCGTCCATGTGCCGTTCTCTGGTGGAAAACCACTAATCGGAAAAGAAGAAATCCAAAAGTTGAAGGACGGTACAATATTGGTCAATACAGCTCGTGGAGGCACGTATGATGAAAGCGCTTTGTTAGAAGGATTGGCATCTGGAAAGTTAGCTGGAGTTGGGCTAGATGTATTTGAAAATGAGCCTACTCCTCGTAAAGAATTGTTAAATCACCCCGACATTTCAGTGTCACCACATATAGGTGCTGCGACCCTCGAAGCGCAACGAAACATAGGGCTTGAGCTAGCTGAAAAAATAATTAAAGTACTTAAGTGAATATAATACCCGTCACAAAACAGGGATAGAGATACGTAAATTTCATGGGTTTGGTCTACATATTGTATGTAGAGTATACGAAGAGTATAATAAGATTAAACCCAATTAGATGCGATTCACGCTATTATTCATTTTTTCAGTTTTCTGCTGCTGTGCGCAAGCTCAGTACGTGAATAGTGATATAGTCGACCGAAAGACCCCTTTGGATGCTAGAGTTGAAGCTGCTGTGCCAGACAAACTCATCCGAAAGTACAAAAGAGATGCAGCCCGTCTTGCCCTTAGACTAGAAGCGGGCCCCGAAGATTTACGATTTAGCACGATTGATATACCGTACGAAAAAATCGAATCGATATTTGAATTACTTAAAAGCGTTTACTTATCCGGCGAGACAGGTAAGGCAATCGCTAGATGTAATGTGCATACCTTCCCAAATCCTTCTATAGATCAACTTAAAATAATTTATAGCAAAGATGCTGAATGGGCAAATCTTTTGAACGAAGGAATTGCAGAAACCACCTCTGAAGAGTTTAATGATCTTTTAGATGAATTTGACCTTGTTATTGAAAATCAAAAGCAATGGACTGATACTGAAGATGTCTTAGTCATCAGAGCTGCGGAACCTATCAACATGGCAGCCTTATCTAATGAGTTCTATAATATAGAAGGTATCACTGAAATCGATCTTGGAATACCTGAAGTAAAAGGTAATGACATAGAAATCGAAAAGATAGCTGATGGATGGAGCGTAACTTACATCTTGACTATTGGAAGTTCTCTATTGGATACTACTCGTAAGCAACATACT
>CAYZUW010000120.1:0-11030 GCA_964481325.1 uncultured Saprospiraceae bacterium | reverse complement strand
GAGCGAAGAGCGAGCCTGGAGGAGCCCGACCAGATTATGAGCCTATTAAGGCGAATACTCTGGGCTCGCCCAAAACACTATCAGCACATAAAGTATTATAGTATTCCACATAGGCTCACTTAAAATGTGGATAAATAAGCTCGAAGCTCCTATAAACAATAGAAGGTAAGGTGCTTTTTAAAATGTTTGTAACTATATATGTAAAATATACGCAATATGCGAATATTTATTTTACATTTGACTCAATAAACGAGAGCTTTACATGAGTAATATAATTACAGAAAGGTTTATCAAATGCCATGACAAGTTGCGCGAAACGAAAGAGGTGAAATCAAGCCGGCAGTTTGCGAAGTCATTAGATTACTTACCTCAAAGTTTAAGCGAGATACTAAAAGGAAGAAGAGATGTAACACTGGAACTATTGCGTAAAAGTGTTGAGGTATATAATATCAATCCTTTCTTTTTGCATCACGGGAAGCCACCAATGTTTCTTAAGGGAGACGGATTGGATGAAGCGATGAGGGTCCTAACTGTGGTTTCTGATGCTGACGGAGATGAACGTATACTGCATGTGCCGGTTCCAGCTCAGGCGGGGTATCCTTCTGAAATTGGGAATTCGACATTTATGTCTGAGTTACCCACTTATACCTTGCCGGATTATAAATATAAGACGGGAACGCATCGGTCTTTTGATGTGGCAGGGGATAGCATGGAGCCAACTTTATTTGAAGGAGACAAAGTGGTTTGTAGCTATCAGGAATCCAATTATTGGGAGTCCTCAATCAAAGATAATTATGTCTACGTAATCGTGACAAAGAGTGATGTGCTAGTAAAGCGGGTATATAATAAAATTAAAGAAAGTAAATCTTTGGTGCTTATTTCAGATAATGATTTTTATGGATCATTTATGGTGGATGTAAGTGATGTCCAAGAGATTTGGTATGTAAGAGCTAAACTGAGCCCTTTCTTACCCTCTCCAAATAATCTTAATAATATTCTACATGGTGAGGTTCGAGAATTGCGCTCTACTATATTGCAGCAGAGTAAAATAATAAAGAATCTAAGTGAGACACTAGATGCTTTCATGACATCGAAAGGGCAAGAAAAATTTTAATATAATGAAGATTAAAGGCACAGTAAAATATCAAGAATTGGAAGGTGGTTTTTGGAGCATCATAGGAGACGACGGTGGGCAATTTGCACCGATACAAATGCCTGAACAACTGAAATTAGATGGGGCAAAAGTTTTAGTCAAGGCGTCTGAATTCGAAGGCGTTAGCATGATGATGTGGGGCACACCTGTAGTTATACACTCTTTTCATACATTGATGCCGTAGCAATCATTTAGTAAATCTGAGTTCCTTATTCTGTTTAAGTTAGGAAAGTAATCAGAACCCCTGCAGCTACGGCAGAACCAATCACACCTGAAATATTTGATGACATAGCATACTGCAGAATATGATTTCTACTGTCATATTTCAATGCAATTTCATTGGCTACTCTAGAAGCCATCGGTACGGCACTCAGTCCTGTGGCTCCAATCAATGGGTTAATTTTTTTAGTGGCGAATAGATTATAAATCTTTGCCGCCATAATTCCACCAATAATAGAAATGGCAAATGCTAAGAATCCACCTACTACTATTAAGAGCGTTTCGCTATTGAGAAATGTCTCTGCTGTCATGGTAGCTCCAACCGTTAGGCCCAAAAATATGGTCGCTGTATTCATGATAGTATCAGAGGCAGCAGTAAACAGTCTATTAGTATCGGTGCCAATTTCTTTGATAAGGTTGCCGAACAGAAGCATACCTACTAATGGAACAGAAGAGGGAACCAGAAGAGCTACCAGAAGCGCTAGTACTATAGGAAAGATGATTTTTACCATCTTGATATTCTTAATCACAGATTTACTAGGATTCTCTTTTTCCTGTTGCTTCATGTTGATTTTGATCTCTTTTTCAGACATAGTGAGTTTAACTAAAAAAGGAATAATCACAGGGACTAAGGCCATGTATGAATAGGCAGCGATGGCAATAGGACCAAGAAGATGTGGAGCTAATTTGATAGCGGTATAAATGGCTGTGGGGCCATCTGCTCCTCCGATAATAGCTAGTGCTCCTGCCTCTTTTGGTTCAAATCCTCCAAGTGCAACGGCACCAATGAGGATAGTAAATATACCTATCTGTGCGGCAGCCCCAAAAAAGGCAAGCCTCAAATTTCTTAGCATAGGTCCAAAGTCAGTCATAGCACCTACTCCCATAAAGATTAAAGGGGGGAGTAATCCTGTTTTGATCAATGCAAAGTATAAGAGATTCATGATGCCATGTTCTTTTGCTATTTGCAATAAGTGCATGTCACCTACTTCTGGTACTACACTCATCTTACCTTCTGGCAGATTGGCTAAGAACAGGCCAAAGGCTATGGGTACAAGAAGTAAAGGTTCGTATCTCTTGTAAATACCGAGGTATAGAAGAAAGAAAGAAATGACCAACATCAAAATGGTTCCAGGAGAGTGAGCTAGGTCTCCAAATGCAGTCATATCATATAATTCGTGTATAGTATCCACTTATTTTAATTTTATAATAACATCATCCTCTTCAATCTCGTCTCCATGTCTTGCTAAAATTTCTACTACTTGACCAGACATTTCTGAGGTAACAGAGTTTATTACCTTCATGGATTCTATGTAAGCGACGGTCTGGCCGGCACTCACTTGATCACCTACTTTGATAGGCACCTCGCCAGTATCTTTAGTGAGGTAGAACTTGCCTTCTAAAGGGGCTAATATTTCTTGAAGTCCATCTTCTTTAGGGTAAGCATCATTCGAACTGGTCTCAATGGGAGCAACAGCTGCGTTTTCTTTATTGGGAGTATTTGTGTCTTCATCGTCGTATCCAATAGATACTTTGAAGTTCTCTCCATTGATATTCAGATTCAAAGACTTAGGCTGGAAAGGAGCTGTTCTAACAGCAGCAGCACTTACTGCTGCTCCAGCTACTGCGCCCGCAGCAGCTGATGGGGCGGAATTATTTCCTTCTTTTGCTTCCTTTCGTTTTGCCAAATCTTTAAGGAAGTTTTCTTTTGCTTTGCCACTCTTGTAATCTTCATATTGTTGAGGGTGCATAGCATATTCCATGAGTTCTTCATCATCCTTACCATAGTCCCATCCTTTTTCATCCATCTTGGCTGCAAATAATTCGAGCTCATCTGGATACAGGTCTTGCGGGGTACCATGGAAGAATTCTCTATTTTGGGCTTTAGCTAAATCCATGATTTCGTCCCCTAGTGGTCCTAAAAGTTTCCCGGATTTACCTAAGAGCATACCCCAAGTATTTTCATCAATCATACTCCATCGCTTCTTTCCTTTAATGCTTCCCATGACGTTCATCAAAGAAACATTTTTGACATATTGACTGAAGGGGGTCACAAGAGGTGGATAACCTAATTGAGGCCAAGCGTATTCCACTTCTTTGAATAATTTAATGAGTAATTCGTCTTGGGAGATGTCCGGTTTTCCGTTTTTCTTTAACCATTTATTTATACTCGCAAGATTTTTTTCTAAATCCGCCATTAATGAACCCATCATCCCACCAGGCAATCCAGGCCCTATGAGTAAAGAGTTCATGTATCTATTTTTTTGATTGATATAAAAGCCTAGGAAATCATCCATGAAGGATTGTGTTAGTCCTCTTACATGCATATACGCATCTGTATCTACAGTAGGAAGGCTAAATCCCGCATCTTTTAACATGGCATGGATAGTCAGTAAATCCGCGTGACCAGTACCCCAAGACAAGGGCTCCATACCTACATCAATGATGTCCGCGCCTGCTCTGGCAGCTTCTAGGGAGGATGCTACAGAAAGTCCTGGTGTAGAGTGACCATGATACTGGACTAAAATATTCGGATGCCTTTTTTTGATACCTGCGACTATCTTTCCTACGGAAACTGGTCTTCCGATTCCTGCCATATCTTTGATGCAAATTTCTTCTGCACCGAGGTCTAAATATTTATCTGCTAAGTCAACATAATAGTCTACGGTATGCAAAGGAGAGAAGGTGAGGCTGAGTGCCGCTTGCGCTATCATTCCACCTTCTTTGGCAAATTGGAATGAATTAGCCAAATTTTGCGGATTGTTCAAACCATCGAAAGATCTGGAAATATCTGTCCCTTGTTTTTTCTTTACTTTGAACATTAGTTTTCTGACATCTGCAGGTACTGGACTCATACGGATACCATTTAATCCTCTTTCGAGCATTTGAGTTTGAATACCTGCATCGTTAAAAGGTTGTGTCCATTCACGAACCGCTCTATTTGGGTTTTCTCCGTACAGCAAGTTGACTTGCTCAAAGCCGCCACCGTTTGTTTCCACCCTGGCAAAGCATTTCATATCAACGATAGGCTGAGCCACCTTGTTGAGTTGGTCAACTCGAGGGACATACTTCCCTGCGGATTGCCACATATCTCTATAAACAAGACATAATTTGATTTCTCTTGACATAGTCTTTTATTTAGGCTATTTAAATTTGGCTTTCTTTTTCGATTTTTAGAATTCTTCCCTTTCCTTGTGTTACAATCTCTACGGTACTTACTAATGCTGCCAATTTTTTCTTTTCAATATAAGTAGAGGTACTAAGTTGGTCTGTTAGTATTGGAGCGAAGTCACTTCTTTTTATCTGAGCTTTCTGTGGAACTGGACCAAATTTGTTTACAAGCAATATTAGTAGCTTACCTGTTAGTACGACTAGGCTCAAAACTACAAAGACTGTAATCATTCCTATCAGTAGTACTTCAAAGGCTTCTTGGATTTCCAAATTCATTTTCTTTTTTTAAGGATGCTAAAAGTAACAAATGTTAGCTAAAGGGTATGAAGATATGGGATAAAATACTAGTCAAAAAAGCATTTTGGACAATATCTATGTAGCGAATATTCACTAGAGTTTATTCCCTTGCTTTTTAGGCACAACTCAAATTGATTTTAGTCTTTTATTTAAAGGAGATATTGTACGTTATTCCTTCCAATTGTGGTAAATTTGCGAAAATTTGCACAAAATGAACTCAATACGTGTGTTTAAGTTTGGAGGAGCCTCCCTGAAAGATGCTACTCAGATTGAAAATGTTGTATCCATTATTAATCGATATAGAGGCCATAAACTGATGATTGTCGTTTCTGCTATGGGCAAAACAACCAATCAAATGGAAGAAGTGGTAAAGCACTTTGCAGATAAGGAAAAGGCACTAGAAAAATTGGATATTGTAAAGCAAAATCATTTATCTGTTATCGAAGAGTTAGGATTATCTGGGGATGATTTGTTGTTGAGTGAAGTCAATGATTTATTTGTTGAAATTGATTGGGCTTTGGATGAGCCGAGTCAAACTTATGATTACAATTACGACCAAGTAGTTAGTATCGGAGAACTTCTTTCTTCTAAAATATTAAATGCAAAATTAAGGCAAAATGGAGCCAATATTTCTTGGCTAGATGCACGGGATGTAATCATTACGAATGACACCTATCGCGAGGGATGGGTGGAATGGCAAAGGACAAAAGAGAATATAGTGAATAAGGTATGTCCGCTCTTTGATGAGTTTGACTTGGTTGTTAGTCAAGGATTTATAGCTTCTACAAATGAAAATAATACCACCACTCTTGGGAGGGAGGGCTCAGATTATTCTGCCGCTATTTTTTCTTATGGCCTAGATGCAGAAGATATGACAATCTGGAAAGATGTACCCGGTGTATTAACAGGCGATCCAAGGAAGATCAGAAATGTAACTAAGTTAGACAGTCTGAGCTATAAAGAGGCTATAGAAATGACTTATTATGGAGCAAAGGTTATTCATCCCAAAACAATCAAGCCACTCCAGAATAAAAATATTTCCCTGTACGTAAAGTCATTTATTGAGCCCGATGGAGAAGGAACTCTAGTATCAAGTGAAGTAGATAGACAATATCCACCTATTATCGCCATTGAATCTGAACAAGCTATTATTAGCATTAGCACTTTAGATTTTTCATTTGTAGCAGAGCACCACTTAAGCTATCTGTTTCAAGAAATTGCCAAACATCGAATTCAGATTAACATGATGCAGAATTCTGCCATCAGTTTTTCGGTTTGTGTTAATGATATTGATAACAGAGTAATTGCATTTACGGAGCAAATAAAGGATTCATTCAAAACTAAAGTGGAGCGAAACTTAGAACTGATCTCGATTAGACACTACCAAAAAGATCTCATCGAAAACATGAAAAAAGGCAAAATTATTAAGCTAGAAGAAAGAAAAGGGGATATGGTTCAATTTGTGGTGGAAGACATCCCTCAAATGGAAAGAATTTAACTAGCGATTGTAACAAAATAAACTCTTTGTGTATATAATATAGTAATATTTTATATATATGGAACTCAATGAAATTAAGATTGGAAGGACTAGATCTTGTTTTTTTACAAGAATGCAGAAGGATAAGCTCGAAGCAGGGATCGTGATATTTCTTAAAGCCATAGCACATAGGCATTTCAGAGAGCATATCCTTAAGTTTCAGTGGGAAAATAAGCTGAATAAACGATTTCATAGATTTTACCATGCAAGCGGATTGTCAAATCGTCAGGTTGTTGAGCGAGTTCAAAATTTCCCTGCTTATTTTGAAAAAATAGGCATCCCACCACAAATGGTTGTGCTTCCTTTTAATTCTAGGCAAGAGATTCAAAATTACGACTCCATTAATAATCCAATTATATGGATCTCATTGAATTGTATCAATAACGAATGGTATACTCCTGTGCACGTGGCTTCAGCTATATGTCACGAATTAACTGTTCTTTTGGATTTGGATAGTTCGGTTGATCAAGTGGTAAAACCTGAATATAAAGCCTATTCTGCGCCTACTTATTTGGGTTGGTTAGTTATGAAGACTGCAGAACTCTGGAAAGAAAGCATAACGGATGTTGGAGATTCTTTTACGCTTATTGATAAAAATCAATACAATTACTTTCCAGCAAGTAAAGTAATTGGAAATATTTATTACAAATCAGCCTCGCATACCCAAGCCAATTTCAATAGTCTAATCAGTAGCTTATTAATTGAGCAAGAAGCTCTGTTTGACTTGCAAGAAAAGTTGACTGCTTCAGAAACCACTAGATTGGTTTGTATAGAGGAAGTATTATTGAAGTTGAATACGCTTAAGGCAAAGTTGACAGAATCATCGCTAGATGGATCAGAACTAGATTATAATAGCCCTAAGCCTTCAGGAAATTCTCGAAGAACAGACAGCTAATCTTGATCTATCCTCCTACTTTTACATTTCCGTAATTGTTGGTTTTGTCGCACTCCTGAATTACGTTGAATGGATCAAAGTTAATAATTACAAAAGGTGTAAACCTTGTCATCTTTCTAATATCCAATTTTAAATTACCTGTGTAACTACTGTTTGGATATAGACCCTGTCCTTTTTTGTCATATTCTACAAAACCACCTCCTAAAGGTAAAGCGCCTCTACTTATTTTTTCAGAGGATGATAGAAAAGCTCTAAGCGCTATTCCTTGACCATTTTTATCTTTAGCTAGGTATGCAGGTCCTTTTCCTACATTTGTTAAGGTGTACTCTAAAGTAACCCAATTTTTACTTTTCTTCACAATATTAATACTGTTCAATACAAGATCCGGACATAATTCCTTTTCAGCGTAGGAGTTTTTAGATTCTTCCACACTTGCTCTTGTATCAAAAGCGACTTCACCGTCTTTATTCGACTTTGACTTTGATTTTCCTACGCCTAAGGATTCTAAAATTGCTTTTTCATCTTCTTTTTGCGAGGCTTTTTCAATTTTGTATTCATTTTGTTTTGCTTCCTCTCTCTCTTTACGCTTTAACTTTTGTCTCTCAATGATGGAAAGCTTTTTAGTACTCTTTTCTTCATTCGAACTAGAAGCAACTTCTTTATCAGATATTTCTTTTTTCTTCATTTCAAGGTCTTTCATTTCCTTGTTCTTTATAGCAAGTTCTTTTCTTTCCTTTTCTTTCATCTCAATTGCTTCCATTTCTTTTTTCTTCATTTCAGCAGCAGCAAGTTCCTTTTTCTTCATTTCAAGGTCTTTCATTTCCTTGTTTTTTAAAGCGATTTCCTCTCTTTCCTTTTCTTCTTGTAGCTTGGCATCAGTATTTGCTTTATCAACGTTTGGACGGATTGGAATATTTACTTTAGGTTTACTAGGGGAATTAGTATCTGCATTTGGAGTATCTATAGAAGCTGCTACTTTATTACCTTTCCTTTTTAATTTAGCTTTTGATTTTTTTCGGTTAGCAATAAAAGAAGGGGGTGGGTTTAACTTTTCATCTGATGTTTTATATTTTACTTCTGCGAATTTATTGTTTCTCTTTTTTGGTGTGTAGTTCTTTGTAAACCTCTTTTCTTTTTTGGTAAGCTGTTTATATAATGTTGGGTTATTAGGAAGGTTGAATCTTATGTTTCTTAAAATTTTACCATTTGGTAAGACGATGTTCTTGTTTAATAGACCACTTAGGATTTCGTTTTCAAGACTATTAAGGCTACTTCTGTAAAATGATTCTTCAAATTTTATTTCCATTTCCTCTGGGACAGAATTGAATTCAGATAAGTCAATAGGCTTACGACCTGTGTTAAATGCATTCAGACTGATGGAAATTTCATCAGGTTTAACATCTTCAATATTTATTGAAGTCATCAAAAGCCTATAATGGATTGTATTTTTTTGAGTAGAATTTGATTGAGCAGTTAAAGCTGCTGTGCATACAAACCCAATTAATACTGAAATTAGAATTCGACTTAGCATATTGTAAAATATAATTAAAAAAACTAATGCTCTTTGTTGGTTTATTGATAGTGTTTAAAGTATAACAATATTCAATAATTATTCCGTAATTACTGAATCAATGATTTGTAGATGTATATCTACAGCTCTTAATAGCCATTTGAAGCATTGCATACCCTGAATAATGATTGGTAATCGGAAATTTATAGGATAAAACGAATATAAAATCTATAATGTAAACGCTGTATGGAGCCTAAATAATATAGTGTTTGAAAGTGTTTTCGCTCTTCATAGCCTTGTCTTCAATAAGACAGATCAATACAAAATTAAATCATGTCATGTAAGGATTATTTCAAACCGTTTGACTTATTAATAACTCATTGTAAAATAGGCACTAATAAATATTATTTTTCTTAATATGATAAATAGATTATAAGAAACCCTCAACTTACTTTGATAAGTGAGCCCTCTCCGAAAACTTACGAAACCACAAAATGTCTCTTTTGGCGATATTTTCCATTTTCTCAATCGACTGATGCTTAGGCATCACTGAATTTCGAGAATGAAAAACCTCATCCAAAATAGTCCATTTTTTGCAATCCCTTAGTTTCCAGAGTGGACTCATAGGTTAACGTATAACATGGTTTTTCTAGGTAAAGAAGATATTTTCTACGTATAATGATTAAAATAAATTCCCATTAGGACTACATTCCGTCTATTATTGACGTATTTTTGATGAACGCATGCAATTAGAAGAAAATAAAAACAAAATCAACGTTTGGTTGCCATTACTGCTTTCCATTATGATGTTAGGCGGAATGCTTGTAGGGACAAAATTACAACCCCCAGTTCAAGAGACTAAAATTGTTATCGAGAATACGGATGGAGAGTTAAAATCGATAGGACAAGGGCGCGTAGAAGAGCTTATTAGATACAGACAAGCTAAATACGTAGATACAATCAATGCTGATAAATTAGTAGAAACGGCTATCACTTCCTTGTTTAAAGATTTAGACCCTCATTCTGTTTACATGTCTTCGAGTCAAGTCAAGAAGGCAAATGAGCAACTAGAAGGTAGTTTTGTAGGAATAGGTATAGAATATCTTTTAATAGAGGACACCATAGTGGTCCTAAATCTTATCGAAGAAGGACCAGCACAAAAAGCTGGTATTCAAAGGGGAGATAAAATTATTGATGCAAATAGCATTAACTCTTCAAGTGATGAAGACGATCCAAAGGAAGAAGCTGATTTGATTTCTCAGCTTAGAGGTGCGGCTGGCTCTAAAGTGGAGTTAACTATTTTACGAAAAGGAGAAAATGGACCTATTAAGAAAGAAATTATTAGAAACAGAATAGTGGTGAGTAGTGTGGATGTGCACTATATGTTGGACGAAAAAACTGGGTATATAAAGTTAAATAAATTTAGTGCAAGTACGTTAACTGATTTTATGGATGCACTCAGAGATTTAGTTGAAAACCATAAAATGGAAAACTTAGTTTTTGATTTGCGTCAAAACGGAGGTGGATATTTGCATGAAGCTATTAAAGTTTTGAACCAAATTTTTCATGAAAAGGATCAAAAATTAGTTTACACAGTTGGAAAGAATGTCAAGAAAGAAGAATTCTTTTCTGCCGGCAGAAATATATATAATATCAATAAAGTTTGTGTCTTGATTGATGAAAACTCAGCTTCCGCTAGCGAAATAGTAGCGGGTGCTATTCAAGATTGGGACAGAGGCTTGATCATAGGAAGAAGGTCTTATGGAAAAGGTTTAGTTCAAGAGCAGTTTGATTTAAAAGATGGTTCTGCATTGCGTCTAACTGTGGCTAGATATTATACCCCAGCGGGTAGGCTGATTCAAAGAGATTACGAAGAAAAAGAGGAGTACGATAGCTATCTAAAGAAAAGAATAGATTCAGGAGAATTCACCAATAATGATCAAGTTGAGATTTCAGATACTAGCAAATTTTATACAGCAAATGGGAGAGAGGTATACGCAGGTGGCGGAATCACCCCAGATGTGTATGTGCCTTATGATTCATTGCTTTTAAATGCATATTATCAAGATCTAAGTTCTAGCATAACAAAATTTTCTTTTAAATATATTGAGGAAAATGATTTTAATTTAAGTGAAGAAGAGTTCATATCCAATTTTCGATTGGATGACTCTGTTGTTACCTCCTTACAATCATATCACGCAACAGATTCAAATAATAATAGCAATCTAACTGATGCTTTGAATATATC
>CAYZUW010000119.1:0-11124 GCA_964481325.1 uncultured Saprospiraceae bacterium | reverse complement strand
TAATTTCATTGGCGGCCAATTTTAAATCCTCCTCAGTATGAGCCGCTGAGACAAAACCAACTTCATATCCACTAGGACCTAAGTAAATTCCGCGTTGAAGCAATTCGTGATGCAATATCTTGAATTTTTCCATAGAAGCCGGGTCGATTTGATCAGCACTTTTGATTCTATCCTTGGTAAAAGCTATCCAAAAAATAGAGCCGATGCTTGGGATAGTCATCGGCAATTCTCTTTCTTTTACGAATTGCATGATATCATCTACAAAGTTTTTTGTCTTCTGAGCTAAGTCAGAATAAAAATTTGGCTTTAGCAATTGTTCCAATGAGGCAAACCCGGCCGCCATGGCTACAGGATTAGCAGAGAGCGTTCCTGCTTGATATACCGGACCATCTGGTGCAACATGTCCCATAATATCATGGCTAGATCCATAGGCCCCTACAGGTAAGCCACCACCAATAATCTTTCCATAGGTCAGGATATCTGGTTGTATGCCATAATGATGGGCAGCTCCTTCAAAACCAACTCGAAGACCAGAAATTACCTCATCGAAAATGAGAAGTGAACCATACTTGTAACATTTTTTACGCAAGCATTCAAGAAAACTTTGATCTTGTAGTAATAGCCCGTTATTAGCTGGTATAGGTTCTATGATGATACAGGCTACCTCATCGCCCCATTTTTGCATTACCTTATGCAATGCGTCGGGATCTCCTAAGGGCAATACTATTGTTTCTTGTACAAAGGCCTCAGGTATTCCAGCAGAGGTACTTTCTCCAAAAGTAGCTAAGCCTGAACCTGCTTTAACTAAAAGGGAATCTACATGTCCATGATAACAGCCTTCGAATTTTATGATCTTGCTTCGCCCTGTGTATCCTCTAGCCAAGCGGATAGCAGACATCACTGCTTCCGTTCCAGAACTCACAAAGCGTATTTTGTCAATGTATCTGTTGTTTTCAACAATCAGTTTACCTAACTCATTACCAAGTTTGGTGGGCGTACCAAAAGAAGTGCCTTTAGCAATTGTAGCAATGACTTGCTCTCTAATATGAGGATTATTATGGCCTAGGATAAGTGGTCCCCAACTACAGCAAAAGTCAAGATAAGAGTTGTCATCTTCATCTATAATCCGACTACCCATCGCTTCTTTGATAAACAAAGGCGGCCCAGAAACAGACTTAAAGGCTCTAACAGGTGAATTTACTCCTCCAGGAAAGTATTGTTTAGCTTCAGCAAAGAGCTTTGCTGACTTCTCTCTTTTTTTTATTGTGGTTTCCATATTGCAAAGCTAGTATTCTTTTAGCCTAAATAGGAATATTATTTACAGACTCGCATCATGCTTTTGTCAATTAAATGCGCCTATATTCAAGCTAAATGCTCCATTTAAGTAGCTATTTCAGTTGCCTAGATTCTAGATAACTAATTAAGATTTATTTATATATCTTTGCGAAATGTTGAATACGAATATCATATCGATTGTAAGTGAAGAAATAGCTTATTTTCTTTCCATAGAAAAACAAGCCGCTATTCCTGGCTTTGGACGCTTTATATCTGTCAATCAATCCGCTATGATAAAGGAGCAAGCAAATTTGTTGACACCACCATCCAGTAAAATCACTTTTGAACCAAACCTAGAAGAATCAGATACTAATTTCGTAGATTATTTTGTAGAACACCATCCTGAAGGAAATACTATCGATAATTTCGTAGATGAATTTATCTATAGAATAAAGGAAGAAAATAGTGTGTTGTTACCTGAATTGGGACTCTGTATTCTCAATAAAGAAGGAGCTGTTCATTTTGAAGGATTAGAACAATCTGAAAGTGTTGTTGGCTTTGACTGTGATGCGGTCTCCTTAAAGCCCGTGCCTAAGACTGATGTGGTCACTAAACTCGAAGAAATTAATGCACCTGGAGCAGCGGCTATGCCTATTGCGTCAAACTCAAGAAGTAAGTTGATTCGAATAGGAATGGTATTATCTAGCTTAGTGTTACTATTCATATGTGTCTCTAAGTTTCGTTCGACAGAAGCCATTGCTGCTGAATTTCAAAAAGTGCCAACTAACTATAATGTAAGTCCTCAAGATCAAGATGTGATTGTTGCTTCTATGGATGGAAATGCTCCATCTGGTGAGATATCTTTAGAAAGAAAAGAGGAGATTCTTGAACGTCAAAGGCTTATGACTGAAGCGCTTCCTGAATCAAAACCTCAGATTGCGGCCATCATTACCAACACATTTGGGAATGACAAAAACATAAAAAAGCAACTAGATTTAATCGCTGAACTAGGTTATAATGGCTCAACCCTAGAAAAAGAAAATGGCTTAACTTCCACTTTGATTACCATCGAATACCAAAATGAAGAAGAAATGGATGCGCTTTTCGAGGAAATCAAAAATTATTTTCATCGAGCCAAATTAATGCAGTAAAGTAAAATTATCTCTGCGTTCTCCAGTCTGCAAGTATACGATACACTTATATTTCCACTTTGGAAGATCTTCCTTTTAGCCTGATTTATCCAGAAGGAATGGAGGGTTTATTTTATGTAATCGCATCCTATATACAATTTGACCTGTATCCAATGACACCATGTTTTGAGTTTAGAAATGGTAGAAAATTTGACTTTCCGCCTAGTCATAATTAGGCGATATTAGCGATGAATAAAATTTAATTCTGACATTTATTGTATATGTGAATTATAATTCTTACTTTAATGTTGTCATCAATATTATTTAGATATGAGAATAAATCGAAATGTTATACTAGCCATCGCTTCAATTTTTCTTGTTTTTAATCTAAATGCCCAACAAGCGGTTGAAAAAACACTTGTGAAATCTTTCAATCTACAAGGAAATGACGTCATAGACCTTAATTTAAAAGGAGATATAGAGGTGAAAGAATGGAATTCTGCAATAGTCAGAGTAGAGATGTTGATTTCACTAGAAAATGGGAATGAAATGCTCCTCAAATCCTTAATTAAAGCCGGTAGATATAACCTCCATTCTGTGGAAACAGAAGACGCGTATCAGATAAGTATACCAGGCCTTAATCGAGATGTAACGGTGAAAGGAAAGACATTAATTGATAAAGTATCTTACGTTATCAGTGTACCATCTGAGGTCAATATTAGAGAATCTGAAGGCAGAACGGTACAAATAGAAAGATAAAAATTCACCTACCTCAGATCAACAAATAAATTTCCGTCTTTTTTGCGATTCAGACTATAGTTTTTATTTAGTTATGCAATCTTTATGCAAGATATATTGTTATATTGCTGTATATAGAAATGCGTAAAATACCCGATTTTGATAATTGACCATCTTAATATATTGGTTTAAATTGCATTATCGATTACTAAATAATTAAACATGAGTAAACAACTCTATTTCACACTAGCCATAATACTGTTAACCTCTGTGGCCGTTTTCGCGCAACATGGTAAGATCATAAATAAAGACTTTGTCGTAGATACTTATAATACAGTAGATTTTGACCTCTATGGAGAAATGCAATTCGAACAATGGGAGGCTGATTATATCTTAGTAGAAACTACTATTAAACTTTGGGATACACCCAAAAGACTCTTTACAGATTTTCTCAATAAAGGCAGATACCAAAATGAATTGAAAGCGACGGATGATAAAGCCGTAATTCGTTCGGTACCCATCAAACGTGTTAAACTAGGTGTTGAAGAATCAGTTGTATCCGTGATATATTATCCAGCTTCTTTTGTTGTCCATGACTCTAAAATGGTCCGGCAACAACCAGTCTTATCCTCCAAGGAAGAAAAAGAATAGCTGTTTAGGTACTAGCTGCTAGCCACTAGCTGTTAGTTTCCTCTAATAGCTCTACATTTTTTGAACTTTGGTTATTTTTATAGGAGTTTTGTTGGTTATTTTGGCAAATTATTACCATTTTCCCCTTTCCATTTTCCATTTTCCATTTTTTAACTCCTAACTCCTAACTCCTAAAACGGGCTAGGGGTAGTAGCCAGACTCAGCTCTGCTGAGGAGTCCGCAGGACCGAGCGTCCAGCAAGTGGCGAATGACCCGCCCCTTGCCAAATTCAAAATTCATAGAGCATACATCCATTTTGTTAATTGAAGATTGATAATTCCACATTGATAATTAAATAGGCAAGGGGAGCCCCCAAATCATCATAATAATACAGCCAGACTATCTTATCTTTACACTATGATAAAAGAGGTGGAAGTAAGAATAGCTTTGGAACATGTGGGGGACGAAGCGTTTTTAAAGGAAAGGGGAGCGAAAAAGCTTTCTCTAAAGGGATCTCGCATAAAGCATTGGGAAATAGTGCGGCGGTCTATAGATGCGCGTAAAAGAAATCCCATCTATGTGTATCGACTACGGTATTTTATCGATGAGCCACCTGTAGAAAAAAGTACCATCCTGAGCACTTTGCAACCTGTAAAAGATAGGCCAAAAGTACTGATAGTAGGGGCAGGACCAGCAGGGTATTTTGCTGCCATTGAATTGATAGAACTAGGCATGCGCCCCATCATTTTTGAACAAGGAAAAGATGTAAGGGCTCGCCGAAAGGACCTAAAAGCAATCCAACAAGACGGTATTGTGAACGATAAATCTAATTATTGTTTTGGAGAAGGAGGAGCAGGTACCTACTCAGATGGTAAGCTATACACTCGTTCACATAAGCGCGGAAAAATAATAAAAGTACTAGAACTCTTGGTAGAGCATGGTGCGCAATCTGACATACTGATAGATGCCCATCCACATATTGGCAGTAATAAATTGCCTAAGATAGTACAGAATCTTAGGGAGACTATAGAAAAATATGGTGGTGAAGTTCACTTCGATGCGAGTATGACAGATCTTATTTTGGAAAAAGGTAAATGCAATGGGGTAATAGTGAATGGAGAGGTTAGGTACCTTGGGGTCGCAGTCATCTTGGCGACTGGGCACTCTGCACGGGATGTGTATAAACTCTTAGACCACAAAGGAATAAAGATTGAGGCAAAACCATTTGCCTTAGGAGTGCGCATCGAACATCCGCAATCTATCATAGATGAAGTACAATACAGTAGAAAAGAAAGAGGGGATAAACTACCTGCTGCGAGTTATTCCTTGGCCTGTCAAGTGAATGAACGAGGTGTTTTTTCTTTTTGCATGTGCCCAGGAGGCCTAGTGGTGCCCGCTGCGACGGCACCCGGAGAGATAGTTGTCAATGGGATGTCACTGTCCAGAAGAGACTCCCCATTCGCGAACGCAGGGACAGTAGTGGCTGTCGAGAAAGAAGACCTTAAACCCTATGAAGACCAAGGTGTATTTGGTGGTCTAGCGTTTCAACAAGCGGTAGAACAAAAAATGTTTTCGTTTGGGGATGGATCGCAGCGTGGACCTGCCCAGCGCTTAACGGACTTTGTAAGTGGATCCTTGTCCAAGGATTTACCGCCGAGTAGTTATATCCCTACATTATATCCTGCTCCCTTACACGAGTTATTGCCACAAGGGATATACAGTCGTTTGCAACAAGGCGTGCAACAGTTCGGGAAGATGATGAAAGGCTACTATACCGAAGAAGCAAATGTAATAGGCGTAGAATCCAGAACAAGCTCACCTGTCAAAATACCAAGAAACAAGGATAATTATATGCACGAAGATGCAGAAGCTTTGTTTCCGTGTGGTGAGGGAGCTGGGTATGCAGGCGGAATCGTGTCTGCTGCGATGGATGGACAAAATGTCGCCAAAGCAGTTGTGCAGTATTTGAATATTAAAACAAATAAAGCCTAAATTTGCACATTGCAACAATGTATATTGTTGCTACTCATTATTGCAAAGTAAGCCAAAACTAAAAGCAAAAATACTACAATGAAAGATGTTGCCGACCTGATAGGTCGTATTTTATTGGCCTTTATTTTCCTCTTCGAAGCCTATGACTCTATTGCCTTTTTCAAAGCCAATAAAGCATTAATGACTGAATACGGCGTCACTTGGAATCAAGACTTTTTGATGTATGCAAGCATCTTGTTGTTAGTGATAGGAGGAATATTGATACTGATAGGTTATCGTACTTCTTTAGGCGCTATTTGTCTACTCCTATATTGGATACCCCTCACTTTTACTTTGTATTCATTTTGGAATGACCCCGAAGAGATTCGTAGGCTCAATAGTCTTATGTTTATGAAGAACATGGCTATCGTAGGTGGCTTGCTGATGCTCTACGTCAATCCATCAGGGCGCTATAGTGTCAAGCGAATATTTGCTAAGGTGTATAATAAATCATAAGTTTTCGAAGACAACTTATTCATCTTCATGCAATAAAGAGACGTGCAACTCTTCGCCGCATATTCTACAAAATGAAGCGTCATCTTGGTGATGGTCTTCACCACAATCTGAACATACTTGCGTATTGAGATCTATTGGCTTAGCTGCATTTTCCTTTACCATCTCGGCCGACACAATTCCTGTAGGTACAGCAATCACCGCATAACCCAAAATCATCACCGCTGCAGCTAAAAATTGACCTATAGATGTAGAAGGTGTGATGTCTCCATAACCTACAGTGGTCAAGGTCACGATGGCCCAGTATATCGAACGTGGTATACTAGAAAACGCATCGTTCGAACCCCCTTCTACCAGGTACATTATAGAGCCTATAATGATAGTCATCAATAAAACGAAGGTGAGGAATACAAATATTTTTTGTCTACTGGCTTTCAGTGAGTCAGCGATATATTGACTCTCTTTGAGGAAATTGGCCAGTTTGAAAATTCTAAAGACACGCATTAATCTCAAAGCACGAACCACGATTAGAAAATGAGTGTTTGGTATAATGAGCTGCAGGTAGCTAGGTGCAGTAGCTAGCAAGTCTATAATACCAAAAAAACTAGTAGCATACTTTATTGGTTTGTGTACACAGTATAAACGCAAGATGTACTCGATGGTAAAGAAAATGGTAAAGAACCACTCTAAAACTTTCAACTGCATCTCGTATTGGATAGCGAAATCGTCGATACTCTCTAGCATCACCGTGATAACACTCAAAACGATGATAATCATCAGGATGATATCAAACCATTTTCCGGCTTTAGTGTCCGCCTCAAAAATGATTTCGTGAATCCGCTCTCTAAACGGACTGAATTCTGATTTTGCTTTCTTTGCCATTTGTTATATGCATAAAAACGAAAATTCCGCCTTTATAGGTGCAAATATATCAATAATGTGAAAAGCATGTCGAATACAGGACGACAAACTTTTTGAGTAAGGTACTGTCAATAAAGGCTTTTATCTTGCTTGATAGGGGAGCTTATGATAGTGTTTTGGGGGCATAACGAATTGACATCGTGACCAGGCTTCTGCGGGATCCGCTTCGCTACTGTCTCGACAGAAAAAGTCGAGACTGCCCCCAAAAAAGGGGCACCCTTCATATCCTTTGCCTCTAGCGCCCGCTGGTTGCCTAGCTTTGACGCCTGCGGCGAGTCGCGAAAGTCGACATGTCTTTTTTGCTAAAATGACGAGATAAAAGTCAAATTTGGGCTGTTATGACGAGTCAAATGGCGAATTTTGACCAAAGCTCTTTTATGACGAGTATTTTATCATGCCAATTTATACCCTCCAAAAGCGAACATTTTACAAAATATCACGAATTACATATGTTATATGTTCACTTTCAACATTTTTTAGATTATAATTACTTTATATTGATTATTTTTTATTTCTTTACGATTGGAGAAGTTTAGCAGCTATCCAGTATTACAATCATTCTATGTTGAAAGAGAAACACTACTCCCAGTAGGGGAGCATAGGTATTGTAAACCAGTTTAAACAACGAATGTGATAAGAGCGATTATTATTGAGGATGAATTAAATAGTCTCAAGAACTTAAAAAATTTAATCCAAGAGCATTGCCCTGATATTGAGTTATTAGGAACAGCAACGAGCGTTGCAGAAGGACAGGTTCTATTACAGAATCTAGGGACCAAGATTGACTTAGCATTTATGGACATCCAGTTGTCTGATGGTCTCATTTTCAACCTTTTGGATCAAAACCCCAACATTACCTTCAATATAATTTTTGTTACCGCATTTTCTGAGTATGCTATTCAGGCTTGCAGGTATAGCTCTATAGATTATGTACAAAAACCGATAGACCCAGATAAATTGGTAGAGGCAGTAAAGCGATACACACCTACCGCAGATGAATCTATCAGTGAACGATTGGATGTATTTAGAGAGTACTACACGAATCCAAACATCTTTTCGAAGATGAGTATCTCTGCTGTGGATGGAATCTACTTTGTGAATATCAAGGACATCGTAAGATTGGAAGGAGAAGATAACTATACACATATCTTTTTAGAGAACAAGCAAAAGATTACGGTATCCAAGACCATCAAATGGTATGCAGACCTATTGGAAAACAAAAATTTCTTTCGAGTCCACAAGAAGCATGTCATTAACTTAAATTATATGCAAAAATTTGTCAAAGGAGAAGGTGGATATCTGATTATGGATGATGACAAAGAGATAGAAGTATCAAGAAGAAGAAGACCTGCTTTTATACAGCAGTTAAAGAATATGCAAATGGGAATGTAAATTTACCATTGCAAAAGGGATTGTGCTTGTTAGATAGGCGCAATATAGTATTTACTGACAATTTTTAACATTACGAAAATCCTATACTATGGGAAAATTGGTTAAACTTCAGGACCTGAAGAAAGACCTGTTTGTACTCGACCTTGAGGATATGCAAAAAATCAAAGGGGGAAGCAAACGATCGTTTTTCTGGTTTGGTGGTTGGGGAGGTACAGTACCTCACTGATTCACTGTCAAGAAATTAACGGGGCACAATGCAAATTGTGCACCCGTTTTTGTTATACTTCATGGAAATTGGTTGTAGACATTTCTTAAGAGTATTTGATTATCCTCATTGCTTTGTCCTATGTATTCAGAAACTATTAACAATCTCGAAGAAGCCATCCTGGTCAGCGAAGAACCTATTCAAAGACTTCGAATGCTTGATCAACTGACAGATCAATTGATTTACATTGATAATAAGAGAGCAAAATTTGCCATTCATCAGATGGAGATGCTCTTGAAGGAGCACAAAGAACCAGAGATATTTTTAAGCTATCTACTCAAAGCGGGTGTGATTCATAATCAAGATTACGATTATGAACTCGCGGAGAGAATGTTTAAAACAGCTATAGAGATTTTAGGAAATTCTGGAGATGCTAAAGAACAAATCGAGGCCTATATAGATTTCGCAGGAGTATGTATCAATCTCGATAAGCTCCAAGTAGCGCGATCCTATATTGCAAAAGCAGAACGTATACTGCGTGATTTTCCTGATGCAAAATTAAAAGCCAGATTGCTTTGTAGAGAAGCAGGAGTACTCCTTAAAGAAGAAAACTATGACAAAGCTTTGTCTATATTTCACAAAGCACAGAAGAGGTTTGATAAGGCAGTTGAGCTAGAGACTAAGGATTATTATTTCCAAACAGTAATCCAAAGTGGCTTAGGAAATGTCTTTGAACACAATGGAGATGTGAAGCAAAGTGTAAAAGCCTATACGACAGTAGTGGACATCTGCGAGAAGAACAATATCAAAGGTCGTATGAGTTGGCACTATCTACTTTGTGGACTAGGATACATTGCTTTAGAAGATTATGAAACGGCCAAGTCCTATTTTGAAAAGTCTATTTCTACGACCGACGATGACAGCATGGCGGCCAAAGCGGGCGCTTATGCCAATGCAGGCTATTGTCTTTTTGAACAAGGAGAGACTAAGAATGCACTTGAAAAGTATATTACAGCTGAAAAAATCTACGATCAACAAGAAAAGAAAGATCTGAAAAACCTGTTCTATCTGCAGCTGTGGAAAGCCGAAGCATATCTGCGCTTAGACAAAAATCAAAAAAGATCCGATTCCCTATTACGCGCATTTGATTATGCAAAGAAGAGTGGTAGTAGTAAGCTCTTGGCTATCATGTACCAGTCTATCGCAGCTTATTACGCGGAGCAAGAAAACTTTGAGATGGCGTATAAGTATCAATTGATGCACGCCAATCATAACGAAGAATTCCAGCAAGAAGTAAAAGCTAGAAAAATAACAGAGTTGCAAATAAAGTATG
Organism: uncultured Saprospiraceae bacterium; assembly: GCA_964481325.1. Lineage (GTDB taxonomy): Bacteria > Bacteroidota > Bacteroidia > Chitinophagales > Saprospiraceae > JALZVN01. The sequence goes on along the minus strand of CAYZUW010000119.1, from coordinate 1,016 downwards.
ACGCGCAACGTAAAGAACAAGAGTCAGAATTGCTGCGTTTGGAATCTAAAAAATTACAACTGAAAGCGCTACGTGCTCAGATGAACCCTCATTTTATTCACAATGCGCTTAATTCCATACAAGGATATATCAGTTCTAATGAAAAAGAAAATGCTGCAAAATATCTTGCTCAATTTGCTAGCTTGATTCGTAAAAGCCTCTACTATTCTGATATAGAAAGCCTTTCACTAGAAGACGAAGTAGAATTTCTCAAAGAGTATTTGGCCATCAATAAAAAACTTCGCTACTCAGATCAAATGACTTATTTGGTGAAGGTAGATGAAGAACTCGAAGAAGATTTAATTTGCCTTCCCAGCATGATCGTACAGCCTTATGTAGAAAATGCATTGGAGCACGGCATCCGTACCAGAAGTGATGGCAAGCTCTTGGTCGAATTCCTTTATCACACCGATGATACGCTAAAGTGCATCATAGAAGATAATGGTATTGGCAGAGTAAAAGCTGGAGAGATACAGGCCAAAGGAGGATATCAAGAGCAACATAAGTCAATGGGCACATCTATCACCCAGAAGAGACTAGAGGTCCTTAAATCAAGCCTAAATAGCCCTGACTTAGCCGTAGAGACCATTGATTTGTACAATAATCATAACGGAAAAGCTATGGGTACAAGGGTAGAACTTATACTACCTGTTGTCGATTTTAAGCTCAAATAGCTCATTTTTGACCATATTTTTGGCTATTCTGACGACCGCTTTCTAAGCCATTGCTACCACTTACTATCTAAATCCTGCACCCCCGTCAAAGTGGACTACATATAACATAAATCAGTCATATATTTATCCTAGTTTTCTCATAGTATGTTTGTTTAATCTTCCTGCATCTTACTCCCTTTTAGATGCAGGGATTTTTTTTTTTATAGCAACAGGAAATCAATGATCAATGTGCAATTATTTTGGCTCGTGCGCCACTCCACGCTTTGTTTATTTGTGTAACTGTTGACTTAGCTTCCGTTAGTG
>CAYZUW010000118.1:0-11134 GCA_964481325.1 uncultured Saprospiraceae bacterium | reverse complement strand
AGCGTATAATTATTGGATCTAGAAATATCCTATTTGATTCGTTTCCAGCGCGATTGTTGATAAAAACTTCGTAAATCACTTCTTGATCAACAACAGGATTACTTGGTGTGCAAGGTAACTGTCCAGTGTTGTATATACAACAGGTGGCGAAAATTGGAAAGCTGATAGTGCCGCTGATAGCATTACTTACCCCTTCTATTGGGATTTCGAGAATCCTAAACTCGCTATCTGTTTGGTTTGTTCTTGTATCAATTATAAATATGCCAAGTGAATCGCCACCAATATCACCGTCTCCATCCTCAAAGCCGATGGTTACTAAAGTAGAATCTTGACTACCTGGAGAAGCTTGATTCATGAAATTTTTAGTCATGCTTTCTGCTCGAATAAAGGGAATCTCACTAAACATAGGCTCGTTTAAGCAACTTAAAAGTGTTGTGAGGCAAACTGCTATGAAAAATATATACTTAAGCATCGATACTTTTAGTTTATAACGCATAATCGATAATATTATTGGTAGTTTTGAGCTCAGTTAAAAAATTACATGTATTCTACTGAATTTTCTCAAAAAATATTAAAACTCTATTCAGAACCTAGCTATTTTGAAAATCTTGCTCTAGAGGTATTTTTGCATCAAGCGAGGAACAATTCCCTCTACAAAAGGTACCTTTCACTCTTAGATATTAAACCCGAAAATATCTCTAAAGTTGCTAAAATCCCGTGTTTACCTATATCTTTTTTCAAATCTGACCCTATTAAGTCTGGTGATTGGGCAACAGAGATAGAATTTAAGTCAAGCGGGACAGGTGGTATGCAAAGCAAGCATCATGTAAGGAATTCTACTAGTTACCTGGCCAATACAGTGGCCGGCTTTAAGTATTTTTTTAAGTCACCTAAGGAATATTGTTTTCTTGCTTTACTACCAAGTTATTTAGAGAGAGACGGATCCTCCTTAGTGCTTATGTTGGATCATTTTATCTCTATGAGCAAATACAAACAAAGTGGCTTCTACCTAAATCAGTACAATCGTTTGAGAGATAAATTAAAAGAGTGCATCGATTCGGATATTCCAACAATCCTTTTCGGGGTCCCCTTTGGTCTTTTAGACTTTGGCGAATCGAATCCTATGGACCTAACCAAAGTAACCATTATTGAAACTGGAGGCATGAAGGGAAGAAGGGAAGAGTTAACCAAGGCGCAACTCTATTCACTATTAAATAAGTATTTCAAACCTAAAGCTATTTATTCTGAGTATGGTATGACAGAAATGTTTTCTCAGGCTTATGCTAAAAAAGTGGGGCGTTTTCAATCTTGCCCAACCATGGAGATCCAAATAAGAGAATTGAATGATCCTTTTCGAATTTTAAAAAATAAACAATTAGGTGCTATAAATATTTACGATTTGGCTAATTTTGACACCATTAGTTTTATTGCTACCGAAGACTTAGGAAGGAAGTATGACGATGGTTCTTTCGAGGTTTTGGGTAGAATGGACAACTCGGATTTAAGAGGTTGTAATCTTTTAGTAGATGAAATCTAGTGTATGAAAAAAAAGCAAGTCAAGAAACCAAGTAAAAAATTAAAATCCTCTCCAGTTTGGAGTGAGAAAAATAAACGCCTAATAGGTTTACTTTTTTTTGTTTTTGGATTCTTGTTATACGCGAATACACTTAATCACGATTATACTTTAGATGATTTTTCAGTCATCAAAGAAAACTACATCACTAAACAAGGCATACAAGGAATACCCACTGCTTGGAAAGAGCATTATCGTTTTGGCTATTGGAATGCTACGGCTAGTTTGTATCGACCTTTGACTTTGACAACTTTCAATTTAGATTGGGCCATTGCTCCTGATAGCCCAGCTTTTTCTCATTTTGTAAACGTCATATTGTATGCTCTGACTGGAATAGTATTGTTTCTAAGCTTGGTCAAAGTGCTACGTAAATACAACCCTTGGGTACCTGTGCTCATTACTGGACTTTTTATGGCGCATCCTCTACACGTCGAATGTGTGGCCAATATAAAAGGGCGTGATGAAATTTTAGCTTTTTTGTTTTTATTTTCTTCGGTATTTGCCTATTGGAAATACCTCGATAAGAAAGGATTAATTTGGATGGTTTTAACGGTATTGACCTTTGCCTGCAGTTTAGTGTCTAAGGAATCGGCCATCACTTTTATCGCTATTTTTCCGCTTATGTTGTATTTCTTTAGGGAAGAACCTCTTACGAAAACAGCACCGGCCATTGGCTTCTTGTTTATTCCAATTCTTGCATTTTTATGGACGCGATACAAGGTGATTGGTTCAATGGGAGTGGGAGCTCCCCCTGATGTGTTGGATAATGCTTTGATGGCAGCCTCAAATGGGGCCAGTCATTTTGCCTCTGCTGTTTCTATTTTAGGAATTTATCTTTTCAAAATGATACTTCCGATAGAATTGGTTCATGAAAAGGGGTTTACAGAATATATACCCATCGGTCTTGGAAATTGGAAATTTGTTCTTTCATTCTTAATATACTCTGGATTAGGGGTATATAGTGTACTACAACTAAAAAAGAAAAATTTAGCCTCGTTTGGAATATTATTTTTCTTACTCAGTATATCCATTCTTTGCAATGTTTTTGTCACGATCGGGGTGCACTACGCTGAACGATTATTGTATTACCCACTATTGGGATTCTGTATAGCAGCAGTCTTTGGACTATTTGCCTTAGGAAAAGCACCGCTATTCACAAGTGGAAATTTAAAAACAACTTTTGCTCAGTCTAAAATTCCAGTGCTGATAGCTGGAGGTTTTATTTTGTTCTTTTCGGTGGTGACTATATTGCGAAATCCTGCTTGGAAGGATAGCTACACGCTATACAAAACAGACATTAAAAAATCACCTAATAGTGCCAAGTTGAATTATCATTATGGCCTAGAATTGGTAAAAAAGGGGGTTGATGATAGAACCGCTGAAGATAAGGAGTATTTGAATCAAGCAAAGCAGCAATTTGAGAAGGCATTGAAAATACGACCTTCTTATGGCGATGCTCATGGGCAACTAGGGCTCTCTTACTATCGATTGAAGCAGAAGAACAAAGCAATAGCATCATATGAAAAAAGTATAAGTTATAAACCAAATAATGCGAAAGTTTATTCCAATATGGGAATTATTTATTTTGAGGCGCAACAATTGGATAAAGCAGAAGAAGTATATAGAAAGTCCGTATCTATTGACCCTCGTTTTGTTGATGCTCGTAGAAATCTAGGCTCAGTTTTAGCCATGAAAGGTAAATTTTCCGAGGCTATTGAACAGTTTAAACTTGGTGTTAAGTATGCGCCAGAAGAAGCTATTCTGCATTTCTACCTTGGACAAGCAACTAAAGATAGTGGAAACGCAGAGGGCGCTAAGCTGCATTTTGAAAGAGCATATCAACTAGACCCTTCTTTAAAAAAATAAGTTTTTGAAAGACTCCTCAAAACATATACAAGCCTGGAAAAACAGACGAAGGGCTCAGAAAAAAACATTCAATAAATTTTTACAAAATATTTCAAAGCGTAAGAATAAAGACCTTGACAAGACCGCTGCAGATCTAAATCAAAAGGCTTTTTCTAAAATTAACTGTCTTGATTGTGCAAACTGTTGTACTTCTATTCCGCCTATTGTGACGCGCTCAGATGTTCGGCGCTTATGCAAGGCGACAGGAATGAAAGAGGCTGATTTTACCAGGAAATATTTGCGCCAAGATGAGGATGATGATTGGGTGATGAATACTACACCTTGTCTTTTTCTGTTGAGCGATAATAAATGTAGTGTTTATGAAGATAGACCTAAAGCTTGTCGCAAATACCCTCACACGGATGCAGATGAGTTTCGCAACAATTTAGGATTGCATGCTGGGAATGCCCATTATTGTCCTGCCGTTTTTTTTATCTTAGAAGAGATGATAAGAATTATCAAGAATAAATAAGCTCTAATTATGCTTGAAGTAGTCCCTCTTGTAGGGCTTTGATATTAGATTAGAATTTCTGTTACCTTTGTCTCATATAAAATAAAATTCTCCACTTGAGTAAGAAATTAAAGAAACCAAAAAAGAAGGGTAAATTGCATCGTCGAAATGCCCATAAGAATCGTTACGACCTTGATACATTGTCTGCGACAAGTCCTCCTTTATCTCCATTTGTGAGGGCCAATAAATTTGGTGATGACTCTATAGACTTTGGTAATCCCGAAGCCGTAAAAGCACTGAATCAAGCATTATTAATTCATTTTTATAATCTTGAGTATTGGGATATACCAGCTAGGTACTTGACTCCTGCAGTGCCAGGGAGAGCAGATTATATCCATAATATGGCTGACCTGATGGCAGCCAAAAATAATAATGTTATTCCAACTGGCTTAAACATCAAATGCCTTGATGTAGGAGTAGGGGCTAATTGTGTTTATCCGATTATAGGCAATCATGAATATGGATGGCAGTTTGTAGCAACAGATATAGACCAAGAGGCCATTGACTCTGCGAAAAATATTGTAAGCAAAAATGTGCATCTCAAAGGACAAATAAATCTAAGGCTTCAGACGGATAGTAAGCAGATGTTCGATAATGTCTTTAAAAAGGAAGAAAAGTATGATCTGGTTGTTTGTAACCCTCCTTTTCATGCTAATCTCGGAGAGGCTCGGTACGGTTCTCTACGAAAACAAAAAAATATAAACGTAGAAGAAACGTATGGTCCTCCAAAATTGAACTTTGCTGGCAGAAGTAATGAACTTTGGTACAAAGGGGGTGAAAAAAAATTCATAAGACGGATGATAACCGAAAGTAAAGGTTTTGCTAAAAAGTGCTTTTGGTTTACTTCTCAAGTTTCAAAGCATGAACATTTAGAATATTTTTATAACCACATAGAAGATTCAGGAGCATACGAATTGAACACGCTGCAAATGGGGCAGGGGAATAAACGAAGTAGAGTGATAGCTTGGACTTTTTTAAGTCCTAAAGAACAAGAGTTGTGGGCAAAGGAACGTTGGTCAAAATCTACAAATTCGGAAGAAGAGTAAGTATATAGAATATGTTTAGCTTGCTGTAGAGCCGCACGAAGGATAGGAGCAGGCTCCGATGAAATCGGAGAGACCAAACGGAATGAAATGGAGTGCAGGGCCGAGCCTAAAGCGAGCTGCGGAATAGCCTGACCCTTTTTAGCGAAGCTTGGCGCGGCGGAAAAAAAGGGGCGTGCCCAATCTATACCCAATACAATACGGCATTCTTTCACTAATTACTAGACTATTTGTACATTGTGTACTGAATATGTAATCCATTTAAGATAAACTGCATGGGAAGTCCGCAATTTAGATACTTTGATCTGAATAATAATGTTTTCACAATTGAAAAGCTTAAAGTAGAGTATGAGCCATTGACTAAAGAAAAATCTTTTAGCGGTAAGTATGATGGTGGAAAGCCAACGAAAGGAAAATTGACACAGAAAAATTTGGATAAACTCACTGCTAAAATTGACACAATCCTTGATAGCAAATCATTGAGAATAAAAAATCGAGCAGGTGCCTGTGGTATGTTGATTGTCTATGGAGAAGAAAAAAACAAAAGGGTGATAATTACCGAATCTTCTGAGCAAGGTAAAATCGATGAAATATTAAGGGCGGCCTGTGGTTTGGATTAAGAAACTAGTTTATTGCCCATTGAATTTTGCTGGCAAGACTGGCTTTAGTTCCTTATCAGAATTTTGTTTGAATTGAATCCTCATCGGAACGTAGTTATCTTGATAAGAAGACCAAGGAATGTTTTTGTGCTGATCCTCCCCAAAATAAGTCATTATCATTTCAAATTCCAAGGCAGTTCTAAATCCAGGAATAGATTGGATAATATTCATCCCTTCATCAATGAATACAATAGTCGGATAACTAAGCTGCCCTTTTGTTACCGCTAAAGCAAATTCATGATAACTTCTACTTTTACCTTGATCTACAAAACTAAATCTTTGACCTGCAAAATTAATATCTTCCTTTTGTTCAGCATCTAATTTTACAGGATAGAAATTTTCATTGAGATAGTTGGCGATGTGCGTTTTTTGAAAAGTAGATTTGTCCATTTGCTTACACCACTTACACGACTCGATATATACATCAATAACAATTTTTCGCTGTTCTATTTGCTGGAGTTCAAGGGCTTCTTCAAATGAATACCATTTAACAGGATTTTGCGCCTGAGCCTCCCAAAAGATAAGAGCAATGAAAATGATTGTGAATACTGGTTTATACATAATGGAATTAATAATATTCTGTATCGTAAAATAACACTATTAGAACAATAGAATCAAATAAGTATGAGCTGTAATCTATATTTTAAAAGAACCTTAACTATAAATAACGTTATTTGGACTTAAAATAAGCCTAATTTGGTCATTATCTAGGCTAAATTTTGAAATTTCTATTCCTTTTAGATTTGGTGCAATCAGACCAGTGTGTAAACTATTAGAACTTTGTATAATTCGTGCTTCATCCCAAAGATCAGCATCTATGAAGGATTTTAACAATGAGGGTCCCCCTTCGACCAAAAGTGTATTATGTTTTTCCTTATATAAATCATTACGAATTTGCGTAATCAAGTCTTGTTTTTGCTTTAGATATTTGTATTGTGTGTTTGAATCAGGCGTTGAAATTGCCTGATTTGATATAGTATATATCCATGTTGGAATCGTAGCATTCTTTAGATGGGCGTTTTCTGGAATCTTATTTTGAAAATCAACTGTGATTCTAATAGGAGATTGGCCAGGATAATACCGAGAGTTAAGGCGTGGATTGTCGATAAGAGCTGTACCTGTCCCCACTAGAATAGCTTGTACCTCAGACCTCCATTTGTGTACTAATCTTTTTGAGAAAGCATTGCTGAGCCAAGTTTGCTCCCCTTTTTTAGAGACATACCCATCTGCACTTTGAGCATATTTTAAGATTATATAAGGTCTTTTTCGGCTAACAAAGGTATTTCTTATTCGAGCCAAGAAATTTCCTTTAGACTGAAGAATGCCATATTGTACTTTTTGACCATTATCTATAAGTCTCTGTATTCCAGAGAAATTGACGCCTTTAGTTTGATCAATTGCTGAGACAATTACTTTTGGAATGTTATGGTCCATGATAAGTTCGGTACAAGGAGGCGTTTTTCCTTGAATATTACATGGCTCAAGTGAAACGAAAATGGTAGAATTTTGGAGTTTTTTCTCGTTTTGGAACAATGAATTTTGCACAGCTATAACTTCTGCATGGGATTTCCCGTATTCTTGATGGTAGCCTTCTCCAATAATTTTGTCTGGCGTAGATAAAATCGCGCCTACTATAGGATTAGGAGAAACTTTGCCTGTTCCGAGTCTTGCAAGATCAAAACAGCGTTGAATACATATTTTATTTTTTTTTGACATACAAATGTCTAGTATTTAAGGATTTAACATGAAAAACTCCTATATGGAGTTAATTTTATTTGTAACTTGTATTTAATTTAACCTATAAACACTTATAAAAATAAGAAATAAAGAAATTAAACCTAAACACAAAATTATTTGATTCTACCCAAATCAGGTGATTTATAAACTAATTATTATTTAAACCCAAAAACGACTTATTGTGCTATACAAAATTAAGCTAAAAAACTCGCCTGAGATTGTGTTACTCGACGAAAGTGTATTTGACTCACTTTCGAAAGATCCTTATTTTAAGGATGTGGACTTATTGAACAATCTTAGAAGACATTCAAGTGGATGTGCCGTGTTTCAAAAAACTAGCAAAAAACCAGAAGGTGGATACTCTACCAAAACTATTTATTTACACAAGCTGATAGCGGAAAGATTTAAGATTGAAGAGAAAACCGAAACTAATGATTTAGTGGGTGCTTTGAACGGAAATAAATTAGATTGCAGACTTGAAAATATTTGCTGGAGATCTAGAGCCGTAGCAAGTAGAAAGCGTAAAAGCAGTTCTAAAACAGGATATACTGGTGTATATAAAGAAAATAATCGGTATCGAGCAGTCATTTCTATGAATCGGAAGTCTATACATATTGGTATGTATGATACTCCAGAAAAAGCGGCATTAGCGTATAATCAAAAATCTAAAGAGCTCTTTGGTGAGGATGGTAAGCAAAATATCATCAAGACACCAGAACGTCCAGTAGATCAAGAACTTAGTTCACAAGAATCTCGAATGGGATTTGCAAAACGCATTGATCAACATAGACCTTTAGAACGTTAAGGAGCCTAATATCAATTTTCTTTACATAAATCAAACGAAGTTTTAACGAAAGGATTATTACATTTGTCGCTATGGCAAATCTAAGAAATGATCTCTTTCTTCGTACTTTAAAAGGAGAAAGTGTAGAACGCCCTCCAGTGTGGCTTATGCGTCAAGCTGGTAGGATTCTACCTCAGTATAGAGCAATTCGGTCTAGCCTTTCTGGCTTTAAAGAATTGCTTTATACGCCTTCTTTAGCGGCTGAAGTGACTGTGCAACCTGTGGATGAATTGGATGTGGATGCGGCGATTATATTTTCTGACATATTAGTCATACCTGAATGTATGGGACTTGACTACGAAATGGTAGAAAAAAAAGGCCCCCTTTTCAATGATACTATCAAATCTAGTAGTGATATTGATAAACTTAGCTACGGACATAAGGCAGCGGAGAAGTTAGACTATGTCTTCGAAGCGATTCGTTTGACTAAAGAATTGTTGCAGTATAGAGTACCGCTTATCGGTTTTAGTGGTGCTCCATGGACTCTTCTTGCGTATATGGTGGAGGGCAGCGGTTCAAAAACCTTTAGTAAAGCAAAGCGGCTATTGTACAAAGACCCTGAACTTGCTCATCGATTACTAACCGCTATAACAGATACCATTATTGCTTATCTTCAATTGAAGATCAAAAACGGTGTGAATGCTATTCAGATTTTTGATTCTTGGGCAGGTATATTAACTCCCGATTTGTACAATGCTTTTGCCGCCCCTTATATGGCGAAAATATGTGACGCTATAGACGAAGTACCTGTAATTGCTTTTGCCAAAGGAGCTTGGTTTTCATTCGATACACTTGCCGAGATGAATTGTGAAGCCTTAGGAGTAGATTGGAATATCAGACCTAGTTTCGCAAAAAATATAGCAAAGGGTAAAATATTGCAAGGAAACCTAGATCCATGTCAATTATACGCAAGTGAAGCCCAAATAGAGAACCAAACAAGGGCTATGCTAGATCAATTTGGTAAGGGGCATATTGCCAATTTAGGCCATGGTGTGTACCCCGATACACCATTGAATGGCGTGAAAACGTACGTGAATACAGTCAAAAATTATAATTATAGCAGCTAGTTTGGGATAAATTAGCATTTTTGCATTGAGTGACCTATTTTGGCCACTCAAATGAATCAATAATCACACATTATGGGTTGGTTTAAACGCCTCAAGGAAGGAATACAAACAGCAACACAGAACAAAAAAGAAGCTCCTGATGGACTATGGTTCAAGTGCAAAGCTTGTAACGAAACATCAACGAATAAAGAGTTAAAGGAGAACTTTTTCAAATGCCCTTTCTGTAACTATCATGTAAGAATAGGTTCGCATGATTATTTTGAAATGATATACGACAATGGCAAATTTGTTGATCTTTTCAATAATCTAGTTTCTAAAGATTTCCTAGAATGGACTGATCTCAAGTCTTATTCTGACCGTTTGTCAACGGCTCATGAAAAAACAGATCTGATGGATTCTATAAGCGTAGCGTATGGCAAAGTTAATAAGATGCCATTAGTAATCGCAGCCATGGACTTTAGTTTTATTGGTGGTTCTATGGGTTCTGTGATGGGAGAGAAAATCTCCATGGCGATTGATTATTGCATTGAGGTCGGCGCCCCATTTATGATCATCAGCAAATCTGGAGGCGCAAGAATGATGGAGAGTGCTTTCTCATTAATGCAAATGGCTAAGACAAGTGCTAAGCTGACACTACTGGCAAAAAATAAATTGCCTTATTTTTCATTTTTAACCGATCCTACTACAGGTGGTGTTACCGCATCATTTGCTATGTTGGGAGATATTAATTTTTCTGAGCCTGGCGCTTTGATTGGATTCGCTGGTCCTAGAGTGATTAAAGAGACTATTAAAAAAGATCTGCCTGAAGGCTTTCAAAGGTCTGAATTTTTAGTAGAACATGGCTTTTTAGATTTTATTGTAGACCGAAAAGATCTTACCAATAAGATAGGAGAATTACTAGCCTTTTTTAATTCTGCTAGTAAAGCTTCCTAACAATTTCGATGCTTTTCGAAAGCAATTTTCACTAGCAATAGTTCGACAATAATTTTTATATCACTGACAACCAGAATATAGTAATTATTCAAGCAAGCTCTGCAATCGCTTAATGACCAGATGCTTACTGCTGGTCGATTTACAATTTTCTAAAAATTACCAAACCATTCAATACTTAAACGAAGTAGTAAAAATGGCGTTGAAGGTTTTGATTGCATTCACTAAGTAGCTAAGTTTTACATTTTCATTTGGGCTATGCTGATTATTATCAGCATTTACCATCGGTACAATTACTGCGGGAACATCTAATTCTTTGATGAATGGAGCCATAGGAACTGTACCGCCCATTATTCTAATATTAATAGGGTTTTGGTGATAGCTACTTTTTATGGCAGATTGAAGCCATCTTCCTATAGGGGCTTCCATATCTGTTCTGAAAGGCAATGTTGCTCCTCTAGAAGTCATAGTTACAATTTTTGGATATCTTAGTCTTTCTTCTTGTGTAGGCTCCTTTTCTAAGATCGTGAATCCTCTTGATTCAATATGCTTTCTTACGAGTCTTATTAGATGGTCAGGATCACTTTCAGGAACAAGTCTGATATCTAAGGCTGCAGTAGCATGGTCTGGCACAATAGTCCTAGCTTGTGCACCGACCCAAGCAGATCGAAGTCCCCTTATATTTAAGGAAGGATATTGTAAAGCTTCTTGATAGTTAGTACCGACTTTTTCGGGTGTATGGATTTGTAAAAGCTGATGAATATCATCTGGATTGTCTGGCACAGAAGCTAGTATCTCTTTGGTTTCTTTATTTAGATTTATACCATCATAATAGCCTTCAATAGTTACTCTTCCATCTTCATCT
>CAYZUW010000117.1:0-11209 GCA_964481325.1 uncultured Saprospiraceae bacterium | reverse complement strand
CAGGATTTGTTTTTGGAGGGAGTAAGCGTTTTTGAGAGAGTTGAAAGTGGAGAGTTTAAATATAAAGTATTCTTTATCCTAACCATTTCTTAAAAAAATCTTCATTTTTTCTTCTCTCTTTGCACCAGAGATAGAAGCGATATGAAGGGCGACAAGTGACTCATGAAGTAAGGACTCAGGACGGCTCCACGAGGTACGAGAGGAGACTAGTGAGGACTATACTGAATAGGAACTGGCAACCTGAATACAAGCGGAAAGCTCGGTTCCGACTTTTTCGTCGGAAGGGGCCATGAAAAAAGGGGTTAGGTGTTAGCTCTGTATAGATCCTAATATTTTCTGCGAAAAAATTTATCATTTATAATTCACCATTATTCTTTCAAGTCATGTCAAGCCCCTTCTCTTTATGATATGCCTTATACCTTCCCTTCCCGAATTTTGTTCCGTTGAATTCCATTTTAGGCTTGAGGGCTTTGCGTTCTTCTTCGGGGAGTGCGCTGAAGTCTTTGCACTTTTGAGAACAATGATTTTCATACTTGGTCGCGCAACTGGAGCACTGAATAAATAATATATGACAGGCGTCGTTGGCACAATTCGTATGGGCATCGCTGGGATTGCCACATTGATGACATTGACTGATGACGTCATCCGTAATCTTCTCGCCAAGTCGTTCATCAAAAACGAAATTTTTGCCAATGAATTTATTGTCTAAATTTTGTTGTTCTACCTGTCTGGCATATTCGATGATACCGCCTTCGAGTTGGTACACATTTTTGAAGCCGCGATGCTTGTAGTAGGCGCTGGCTTTTTCACAGCGGATACCCCCTGTGCAGTACATGACTATGTTTTTATCTTCATTGCCTTTGAGCATATCTTCTATCTCGGGCAGAGAGGAACGAAAAGTCTCTACGTCTGGCGTGATGGCCCCCTGGAAGTGACCCACCTCTGACTCGTAGTGATTGCGCATATCCACCAAAATGGTATTCGGATCTGCTGTAATGTCATTGAAACGAGCCGCGTCTAGATGCACGCCCTTGTTCGTCACGTCGAAGGTGTCATCATTGAGTCCATCTGCGAGTATCTTTTCTCGCACGAGAATCTTGAGCTTAAAGAAAGACTTGCCATCATCTTCTATGGCGATATTCAGACGCATGTCCTGCATGAAAGTGATATCGTTCAGGACATCCTTAAAGGCTTCAAAATTTTTAGTGGGTACGGAGAGCTGACCATTGATGCCCTCATTCGCCACATAGATGCGACCGAATACATCTAGCTCAGCCCACTTTAGATATATATAATCTCTAAAAATCTGAGGATTCCCAAGCTGGTAATATTTATAAAAAGATAAGGTAGTGCGTGGCTCATTGCTTTCGAGCATACGCTGGCGCAATTCTTCGCCATTGACGCGATTGTGTAATTTCATATTTTATTCCTTTTGACAAGTGCAATTTATCTGCAGAATGGGACAAAATTAGGGTTTTATACGCAATACAGCAACGTTGCATACTTTTATTTTTTATCAGAATTAAAAGACTATTATTGACAAGTGTGATACATATTTAGAGTTTCTAGCCCAATGTTTACACTAATTCAATTAATTAAGGGTTAATACTTTAGCATATAATTGCTAATCCATAGCATTCTAGGTACTTTTGACAAAACGGCAAGAACACGCAGTGAATGAATAAGACGCTTTTACACATTGTATTTTTCTCTATACTAAGTTTGACCACGCTCGACGCGCAAGAGTTTCAAATGGCTTTTGAGGACTTTAATGTTTCAAACGATTTTTCACAGGACACAGACGGCAACCTTATTACCGTAGGGTATACTACTTTTTTCTTTGAAGCGAGTATTGATAAAGTAGTCAGTCTTGACATTATCAATAAGCTAGATCCTGAAGGTCAGTGGATATGGTCGAGAGATTTTGAGATAGAAGGCGTCTTTACTGAAATTCATAAAGTAATAAGCTTAGAGGATGGAAGTCTCATAGCACTTTTTTCTATCGACGAAGAAAATCAAAATACACAAATAGGAATACTAAGTGTATCGGCTGATGGAAATCTACAATGGAGCAAAAAAATTCAAGCGGAGGTGGCTGGTTTTGATGGATTCAATTTTGAACTCAACTTGATCAAAGGAAGCGATGACTCTTTTTATGTGCAATCCAAAAAAACAAACAATATAGAACAGGTACATATTCTGAGTTTTTTCAATAAGGAAGGTCAGGTGCAATGGACCAAGGCGTATCCAAGCGATCTAAAAATAGTTCTCTCCACGATGGTAGGTCTTGACAATGGAGATTTGGCATTAGTAGGCTTTCACAGAACAGGTGGAAATCAACTTATAGGAATCGTCGCCATTTTAGACGAAGAAGGAAACATCAAGGCTACTGGAGCATATGAAAATATACAAGCACTAGCTATTTTTGCTATTGATGATTCTTATATTTTAAAGTGTAAAATCACCGGCAGCAATCGACTCGGTTTTATAAGACTAAATGCGGAATTAGACGTCGAATGGAGCAAGCAATATACTTTTGAGATAGAAGGGCAACTGGAAAACATGCAAAAAATGAATGATGAATCTTTTGCTGTGTATTGCTACAATCCTAGCCAACGTACAGAACTCATCAATCTCATAGACATGAACGGTGACTTGATATGGTCACGTAGCATAGTCAGCAAATATAGTGGCCGCCCTTTCTTCGAAAAGATAATCAACTCGAACGACAACATACTTCTCATGAGTCATATCTGGACGGGAGAATTGAAAGCCAGCATCTTCAGACAAATGCCACTAGATGGCAATACGGAGCAATGCGTTTTGCCACCTGCTTGCATCAACCCAAATTCCTTTGAAACTTTGAGATTAGAATTTCCGCTTGAACAAGAAGAGGCTGCCTTTACGGAGTTGCCTGTCTCCATCTTGCTGACGCCTGTCACGAAAGCTACGATGGAATTCTGTCGAGAACCTGAAGATATTCCTTCTCCCATATTCGATATACCAGAGACCGCATGTGCAAGCGAATTTTTCGAAGTGAGCAATCCTCGAAGTGAAGGAGCAGATGAAATATCATGGCTTATCTCAGGCGGTCCAGACAACGCCATCCTCCCCTTAAATGGCTTGAATCTAGGACTACCTATTTCTTTTCCAGATACTGGATTATATACGATCACTCAAATTATAGAAGTAAATAACTGCCCTAGCACATTTGAAAAAGATATCGAGATAAAAGATGGCTTCCCTTTCTCCTTTAGGAATGACACGATTATCCTTTGTCAAAATGAAGAAAAGACGGTGAACGTCAGTCGCCCAGGTATTCTCACCTATTTATGGCTAGATGATTTATCTCCTAATCCGATCAAAAAAATTAGTGTAGCAGGATCTTATACTGTAGAAATTTATGATGGATCCTGTACTTCACAGCATACGCTTGAGGCGGTTGATTTCGATTTCAGCCAAGTTGCTTTTGACTTAGGTCCTGATACGACGGTATGCGAATTCCGGACCTTCACTCTTGAACCAGACTTAATCGCGCCTAATACCGATTACATATGGAATGATGGCCCCAAAATCGCATCCCGCCCAGCTAATAAAGAGGGCTTGTATACGCTAACTGCAGTGCTTGATGGATGCGATTTTGTAGACGATATTCTAGTTTCTTTTGAGTCTTGTGAACCACAAATATATATGCCTTCCATTTTTACGCCTAATGCCGATGGCATCAATGACGAGTTATTTCCACAAGGCATCAATTATGAGTTGCTTACTTTCCGCATCTACAATCGCTGGGGAGCATTGCTCCATGACGATATTACTCCTTGGGATGGCGAATTTAGAAATCAAAAAGTACAAGGCTCTTATATCTACAATATCCGATTTCTGAACGAGCGGTCTGGCGATGTGGAGTATTTAACTGGAGAGGTATTTATGCATCCTTAAAAAACTAAGCGCTTTATTGATCTTCAAACAAGGGCTTGATATCCGTTGTATCTTTTACTGGTTTTAGCTCAGGTGGCGCGGGTTTTGTCGGCACTGGAGGTCTCACAAAAGTATCTACCGTTTTTATTTGAGCTTCGAGCATCAGCAAAGAATCTACAATTTCTCCTGCCCGCTTTTGGATATTAATTTCACACTTACGTTCTACCACCCTAGTGTAATCATCCAATTTTTTTTGAAGGGCTTCGTCCATAAGTTGCTTCTTTGTTTTGGGCGCAGCTTGTGCCACCATTACAAGAATGGCCAAGAGAAAAATGGTGATATGTAATAAACGTTTAGTATCCAAGGCGTTTTTTTCTTTCTACTAATCTTAAAGCCATAATACTATCTACAGCAAAGTCTATACGCTCTTGGCGCGAAAGCTGGCAGATAGAATCTAGTTCTTTTTTTAGTGTATTGATTCTATAACTATATAGGGAGTCTATAATTTTCCGTTCTGGCGATCGCAATCTGGGAGCTTGCTCTTCGCAGCTAGGTAGTCCTATGAAAATCAAGGCAAAACAAATGATGCAAATCACTTTCCAAGCAAACTTAATCATCGAGATTAATTTCTTTTCTCTTCAATTCAAAATTTTGACCAAGATATACTTTTCTTACTTGTTCATCTGCCGCCAACTCTTCTGCCGTCCCAGCCTTTAGGATATCTCCTTCAAACATAAGATAGGCACGATCGGTAATACTCAAGGTTTCTTGTACATTATGATCCGTGATCAAGATCCCGATATTCTTAGTCTTTAACTTCGCCACAATATATTGAATATCTTCCACAGCAATCGGGTCGATGCCTGCAAAAGGTTCATCTAGCAATATAAACTTGGGACTAGTCGCTAAGGCTCGTGCTATTTCTGTTCTTCTCCTTTCCCCTCCAGATAGGGTATCTCCTTGCCCTTTTCGCACGTGGTCCAATCTAAATTCTTCGATCAGATCTTCCAATCTATGTTTTTGTTCTGCCTTAGAGAGTGGGGTCATTTCTAATACCGCCTTGATATTATCCTCTACGCTCAGCTTTCGGAATACAGAGGGTTCCTGTGGCAGATAACCGATACCACGCTGTGCCCGCTTGTACATAGGCAGTGTGGTGATGTCCTCATCCCCCATAAATACTCGACCCTCGTTTGGCTCTACAAATCCTACCGTCATATAGAATGTAGTTGTCTTACCAGCGCCGTTTGGCCCTAGCAATCCTACGATCTCGCCTTGGTTCACTTCTAGCGAAACGCCTTTGACGACCTTCCGGCTACCGTATATTTTTACTAAATTTTCTGATCTAAGTATCATTTTAATGTATTTCGCCAAAGTTAGGTGTAATCTTAACTTCCACTGTCCAATTGGCCCTTAGCGGTTCCAATTCTTGACTATATTTTTTCTCAGGGTAGGTTTTTAGGTCATAGCTCCCCGTATCCCATCGACCATTTTTATTACTATCCAAGATCAGCTCTACCATATAATCCCCTGGCATTAAATTCTTTTCTACAAAGGAGAAAGACTTTTTCCCTTCTACAGTATAACGTTTAATTTCTATTTTTGATGTAGTCATCAAGCTTATTACGTAAACTTGTGTACTATCTAGCGAGACCACCTCCCCCGATATCTCCCCTAAGTCCTCCGTTGCATTGATGGCGTAAGACAGATCTATCGTATCATTTTGCAGCCCATACATATCCGTCACCGCACCTGGCAGCAATACAAGATCATACGGCAGGCCTGGCCTCCAATCATGTTCTACTTTCACCACAAAGCCCGTGCTATCTACTACGAGTTCGCCGCTTACCAAGGTCTGGGTAGAATCCGCGTACAAGCCTAGCATCTTACTATCCACCTCCACGATAGGCTTATTAAACTTCAATTCTACACCATTTTGTTTTGTTATTTTTTTCACTCCTTCATGCGCCTTTTGCAAAGACAGCTTTGCCTTCTCTAGAAATTTTGCTCTGGGTAGCGATTTTATTTTCACCGTGTCCTTCCACAAAGTATCCTTCGCTAGGTACACCAAAAACTGCTCTTCGGTATCATACCAAATATGCACAGAATCCTTTCTATAATCGTAGCGCAGGTTTTGCCCTTTTTCTTCATGGCTTATTTCTAAGTCATACGGCTCTCGATTAAATTCAAACCAAGCATGCCCATAAGCTGCTAGATCATCTCCTATCAATTTTAAAGGAGGCTCTTCTTCAAAAATCTCCAGTCGAATATTTTGCCCAGTGCTATCCGTCACCATGATGGGTTCAGGCAGATAGCCTATCCCCTCTCCATTGGCATCAAAAAGGTATCGCTGTCCTTCATCCTCATATAAGGCGACCACCTGAAAAAGCCCGGTCTTTACATTCTCTATTTTGAATCGCCCACTGTCATTCGTCTTGCTAAAATAATATGGCTTGCCTGTCCGTACTATGGTATCCGATAGGTTTTTATACAACATCACCAAACAATCTTTGACGGGTTTTTCTGTAATCGCATCATACACCGATCCACTCACAGTCAATGAATCGATCATATCCCCCGTCGAGAACACATAGGTAAACTCCGCAGGATTCCCTTCCGTCAAATCTTTAATCGCCTCACCAAAATTGATTGTATAGGTTGCATCTTCTTTGAGAACCTCATCTTCATGAAAGGAAAACACAAGCTCTTTATTTCGCAGTTCTACTTTAGGCGTTTTTTCTAGTGGCGGCGACACCACGACTTGGTTGATTGCATCATTAAGCTTCACCCATTCATCAAAGGTGAAAGTAATATCCTGCTTCACAAAATTGGTTTGCAAATTACCAGGCAGTATCCCATCCTTAACGATCTTTGGGGGCGTCTCATCCCTACTCCCACCCGTGAGTGCGACGGGATTAGCACATTGCCAGAGCAACCCCAAACATAAACTTATAAGCACCAAAAAAGAATACCATTTCACCCCTCAAAGGTCGTTTTTTGAGGTCAAAGGTTGGCTATTTTTTACATATTTATTTTTGGGATATGCGGGGCCATCCCGATCTTGCATCGGGACCGCGTCGTCCGCTGTATGGGATATGGGCTCTAGCTTCAGACGCGAAGCTTCGCGTCTCTACCCAGCCCGATATATCCCATGTCGCTACCACCGTTCAGACTGTGAAAAAACTAATGTGAATGATTCTTTTACATGCATAGAATTTTGTATTTTGATAAAGCAAAATGAATAGCCTATGCCATTGAATAAAGTGGATTCCCGTCATCAATTACAGTTTTTAAATCTTGAAGAATTAGTAGATCAAGCGAGCGAAGTTAGATTGATAGATAGCTACCTTAAGTTATTAGACCCTAAAGTTTTAGGCTTTAAAGTTAAAGGAGAAAGTTCAGAAGGCAGACCAGCCTATGCTGTTAAGTATCTTATAGGGCTGTATTTATACTGTTATCAAAACAAAACTAGAAGTTCAAGAGATATAGAAAAAGCTGCTAAGTTGAATGTAGAACTATGGTGGCTTGTACAGGTAAGCAAAGTCTCTGGTGAACTCAGGCGGTTTCGCACACATGAGAGAAGCAAAGCTTACTACTTTTTCTTATTCAAAGGATGATGCATTAGGATGGTCTCGCGCAGATAAGCGTTGTCGAGATGTGTGTAGATTTCGGTAGTGGTGATGGATTCATGACCGAGCATATCTTGCACTGCCTTGAGGTCTGCGCCTCCTTCTACCAAGTGGGTTGCGAAAGAATGACGGAAGGTATGCGGACTCACATTTTTTTCGATGCCAGTCATTTGCACGGCTTCTTTGACAATCATGAAAATCATCACTCGGCTGAGTTGCCGTCCTCTCCTATTTAGAAAAAGAATGTCTTCATGCTTGGGGTCTATCTTGGGCAAATGTCTACGCACCCCATCCATATAAAACTGGATATGTTGCAGGGCAGCTTCTCCAATCGGGACGAGTCTTTCTTTATCTCCCTTGCCTTGCACCTTGATGAATCCTATGTCAGCATAGAGATTACTTATCTTCAATCCTATGAGTTCGCTTACGCGCAAACCACAGGCGTATAGCACTTCCAGTAAGGCGCGATTTCTAGTACCGTGGTCAGTACTCAAGTCGATACTGGCGAGTACGGCTTGTACTTCGTCTACGCTGAGTACTTCGGGTATTTTTTTTGTGAGTTGGGGGCTTTCTATGAGTTCGGTTGGATCATAATCTATGATATCTTCCAGTAGCAAATATCTATAAAAGGCTTTCACCCCAGATCGTATACGCGCCTGTGAGGTGGCGCCCAATCCGAGTTGACTCAACCATACTATAAAATCGGTAAGATGTTTTTCTTCTATCTCTGTTGGATTCAGCGACAAGTTGTGCATCTGTAGATACTGATGAAATTTCCCAATATCTCTCGTATAGGCATCGATAGAATTTTCGGACATCGCCCGCTCTAACTGAAGATAATTTTTAAATCCATTGATACCCGCCTTCCAATCGAGCATTTACAGTCTAATTTTATTGAGCCTTCCCATCTCGCGTTTGTTCTCACGCTCTTTGATGGTATTTCTCTTATCGTAGGATTTCTTTCCTTGTGAGAGACATATTTCTAGCTTGACAAAACCGCGTTCACTCAGATAGAGCCTATAAGGCACTACGGTAAACCCTTTCTCTTTCATCTTCTTTTCTATCTTGACCAGTTCAGGTTTTTTGAGTAGTAGCTTTCGCAAGCGGCGCGTTTCGTGGTTGTTGATATTGCCGAATTTGAATTCCGCGATAAATAGGTTCTTGATATACAATTCTCCTTTTCTGAAAAAGCAGAAGGCATCTTTCAGGTTTACATCTCCTGTGCGTACAGACTTCACTTCTGTACCCGTCAGCATGATACCCGCTTCAAAGGACTGCAAGAATTTGTATTCAAAGGCCGCCTTTCGATTGACGATCTCTATTTCTTTATGGATTTTTAGTTTAGCCATTATGGGGTAAAGATACGAAGATTAGGGGGGATATATTGAGTTGATTAATGGAAATATTAGGTCATGTAGGCACTGTAGTAGTTTGGCTAAAGGGTGTTGCTTTGGCAATCACAGTGTGGCGTCCTTTCAGGACTTAAAATTGGTTTATTGTTTAACGATGGGTTTACACCCATCGCTTTGGTGTTGGCGTGCTTTCAGCACTAATAAATAAATGACTAAGAACCGATGCAAGCTCCAATAAAATTCGGGGCAAGCTATGCAGTGGCTAGCAATATCTTTTTTAACTAGTAATATTCGCCTTTTGTGCTCTGGGTATGATCGACTGGTGCGAAGCAATGTAGGTCCAGTGGACCTACATAAGGAGGGAACCGATGCAAACTTGCAGCGGCTAGCAATATAGTAGTGATACGAATAGTGCTAGACGACTAATGAAGGGATGGCTAGCAGTGGATGAGCGAGTGAGCGAATACGATGCTAGACATACCCTGAATAGGAGACTAGGACTATGAGTACAAACGGATGACCGGATTAAGCGCCCAAAGTTCATATAGCAGCCTACTGCAAACCAAAATGTCTGCAAAATATACCGCTTCGCTAATTTTTAATCTCCCGCCATAGCTAAGGCTATGCCGATCCATTAAAAATTCATATTTTTTTGACCTTTTGATTTTCGTTACGCCTCCTATATAATCTTTGGACGCAAGCGCCCAAAGTTCATATAGCAGCCTACTGCAAATCTTTTATATTTCTTAGAAATTTTTTGTCGCTGTGGTAGTCGTTGTGCTCATATCCATTTGGGCATCCATCTCTCCAATCATTTCATTTTTGATTTTCATGGTGCCTTTCAAAACTTGCTCTACGTCGGATTGGATTACCCAACCGGTTTTTTCATCGACTACCAAAGTGCCTTTGACGGGGCCACTCAATAGGTAACTCATCTCCATACCCATCATTTCTACTGGGCCTGCTGTTGGGTCGGTCTTAGTTGTTCCGACTACCGAAATAAAAGCTTTCCCGTCTTTACGCTCATTTAAGGTATAGGTATAGTTAGACAATAAAACCATCGCGCTTTTTATTTTTTTCTCTTTGGTCCAAGTGTCTCCTTTTTTGATGGATTTATTGGGCAATACATTTCCTAAAGAGAGCATCTTATTTTTCATAGCGTCTTCTCCAAATTGTCCTTCTAAAGAAGCCTTGGCCATCATCATGGCCTCATCTGCATCGGCGAACATTTTTTCTAAAACGTCTTCCTGTTCAAAGGACTTTATCTCTCCCGTTTTGTCAATCACCATAGACATTTCATGTCCTATCAGCGGTTGCATCAATTCGACCATGGTGGCATCACTACCCTCCAAGTTTTTGCTATCGAAAGTAGTGCTACCCTGAGCAGAATCGTTGGTATCCTTCATACTCATAATCGTACTCTTGACTGCCACATCTCCATTGGGCATGACATCCATCACCTTATACTGCGTTTCTACAGATTGGGTGGATAGTGTTTTTTGCTGCTGGCCCATGACGGTGACGTCTACTACAGTATTGGTGTTGCTCTCTATTGTAAATTCCTTGTCTTTGGCCATATTCACCTCTAAAAGAAGCGGTTTGCTGGCACTACAAGCAAGCATAAGGAATAAACTCGCGGATAGGATCAGGTTCGATATTTTCATCTCTAATGTGTTTTTTTACCAAAGGTAGCTTTTTTGTGCAGGGAAAGTAGAATCAATATCCTTGTTTTGAGCGTATATTAGCGTTTAACATCACCCTAAAAGCAGCGTAATTCGATGGAATACACAAAGAAAAAAGTGTATTTTCACGCTTTAAAGAATGTTGAAACCGTACCTATTATGACAACAGAAAGACCTTGGTTAAAAAACTATCCAGGAGGCGTCCCTGCTAATATCAACACAGACAAATACCAATCGTTGGTAGAAATGTTTGACGCCGTCTTCGCGAAATATAAAGATAATCCAGCCTTCACTTGTATGGGCAGCTCTATTACTTTTGCGGAGCTAGACAAAAAGTCAAAGCAATTTGCTGGTTTTTTGGTGCAACGTGGTTTTGAAAAGGGGGATAAGATTGCACTCATGATGCCCAATCTTTTGCAATACCCAATAGCCCTTTTTGGAGCTCTAAGAGCAGGTATGATCGTGGTTAATACCAACCCCCTATACATGCCTCGAGAAATGGAACACCAATTCACCGATGCTGATGTAAAAGGTATTGTGATCGCCGAGAACTTTGCCCATAATCTGGAAAAGATTATCGGAAAGACTAAGATCAAAACAGTAGTTGTGACCAGCATCGGAGAGA
>CAYZUW010000116.1:0-11325 GCA_964481325.1 uncultured Saprospiraceae bacterium | reverse complement strand
TTGAGCAAAAAGACCGCCTGAAAGAATCGTTACCATCAATACAGATAGTAAAGAACGCTTTAACATGCTACTAGTATTTATAAAGTTAACGGGACAAAGAAATTTTTTACCTTTTCCCTAAAAAATATACTTTTCTATAAGAGTGTTATTGGTAAGTCCTGGTTGCAAAGAAATTGCGAGATTAGAAAGTGAAGAGAGGCGATTCAGACCTCTCTTCACTTAATGTTTTTCGTCTATATATTCTTCCTAGAAATATCTAGGAGTTACTGTCTTTTTAGTTTCGTATTCAAATTCGTATCCAAGGAACAATTCAAATGACCCTGAAGTCGCTGATGATAATTCTGTAAGTGTATAGTCATAGGCACCTCCAATTCTCAATCCATTTTTCAAAAAGTATGAAGCCCATATATCAATAGAGTCAAATGAACTAGTACCGCTAAAATCTTCAAAAGATGATCTGTATGAAAGCCCTACCCATAAAGTCTGGTAGAAGAATACAGATGCGTCGATATCAAATTCTGTTGGCGTAGAAAAATTATCAAATTCATCATCTTTTCTTAAGTCACTGAAAAGACTTACGTTTTTAACCAAGATTGATGGCTTGAATACTAAGTTTTCTCCTGATAATGGAATAGCTCCACCTGCAGTGAAAAAGTAGTGTCTATACTGTCTAGCCCATAGATTTACACCGTTTCCACTTGGTTGACTCTGTCTCAAATCATACTCTACTATTTGAGGACTAGAAAATCCAGCATAGAAAGATTTGCTGTAATAATAAACACCTGCCCCGAAATTAGGTAGGTATTCATTTGGGT
Organism: uncultured Saprospiraceae bacterium; assembly: GCA_964481325.1. Lineage (GTDB taxonomy): Bacteria > Bacteroidota > Bacteroidia > Chitinophagales > Saprospiraceae > JALZVN01. The sequence goes on along the minus strand of CAYZUW010000116.1, from coordinate 10,510 downwards.
TTTCAAGGAAAGCAGGATCAGCACCTTGCTGCTGCTCTAGATTTAATTCATTAAAATCCCCTCTGTAATTTTCGATACCTGCTTGAAGTCCAATAGATAATTTTGCACCATTGCTTCCAACAGGAATTCTGTAAGCGTATGAAACATTAGCGCCTAAGTTATTGGTAGGCCCAATTGCATCATTTACAAGACTAAAACCTACACCTACTCTTTCATTCTTAAGCGGTGTATGTAAAGTAAAAGATTGAGTATTAGGGGCTCCATCTATGCCCACCCACTGAGAGCGGTGCAGTAACCCGATAGACATGTGCTCTTTCGAACCAGCATATGCGGGATTAAATACCAAACTGTTAAACATATACTTTGTAAACAATGGGTCTTGTTGTGCGTTAACAGAACCGAAGTACAATAAAACAGCCAAAAGCGTTAAAAATCTTTTCATTATAAGCTTAATTTTCTAATTTAAAATTCATCAAGTTATAGCTACAAAAATTGTGCTATTATCTTTGGTTTTTAAATCGATTTATTTCTACATTTACTATAAACAGTTGATTTTCAGTCAATTAATTTTTTGTATATATTTTAACTGAATGTCAACATTTTTGTCATTTTTTACCTCTGAATCTGAACATACCCAGCTCTTACATCGCCTCCTGTCAAATCTAATGAATAAAAATAGGTCCCATCAGGTAAATTATCGTCTAACCAAGTCCCACTCCAATCATTCTCATATTCAAAGTCTTCATATACTATAACCCCCCATCTGTTGTAAATTCGGAGGACGTTTCCTGGGTAGTTTTGAATACCCTGTATAGTAAAGTAATCGTTGTTGCCGTCAAAATTAGGAGAAAAAGCATTGAATATTTCAATGTCATCTCCGATTCCATTATTGCTGCATTCAACAACAATGTTAACAACAGCAGTATCGCAACCATTATCATTGCAAACTGCATATTGAAAACTATCGTTTCCGCAGTAATCTTTATTTGGCGTGTAGATTATAGAACATCCTTGGTTTATTGCGACAAGCCCGTTAAGTGGACCACTACCATTAGATGCTAAAGATATGATATCAAAATTTGTAATATTTGTACCAAATAATTGGTCATTGTTACAAAGATCAATATCTATCTGATCATTTTCAGAAACAGAAATATTATCATTGGTTAATACTGGAATTTGTATATTATCTGTAACGTTAATTATGTAAGTTGTTGTATCGCAAACCCCTTGATTATCACATAAAACTATACAAGCCGTATCAGAACCTATTGAAACACTTTCTGCTTCCAAGCATAAAGATACATTATTTATTCCAAAATTGACATTATTATTCGTATTTAGAGCACAGATATTTTCAACATTAACAATATTTCCATTTAGCTCAGAAGTATCAAAACAATCATTATACGTATTGCCAAGAAGCACAGTTTCTTCTATAGTTTCTGGACTTGGAGGGGTCACCACTACAATTAGGTAAGAAGTGTGCGTATTTCCTGCATTATCTGTGAAAACAACGCAAATAATATCGTCACCAAGAAAATTTGCTGTATAATCGACACAATCTGTAGCATCCAAACCGCTGAATGTCACCGTTTCATCTCCATTATCGCAACCCATTACTTGCGATACTGAATTCCCATCAAACTCATCTACAAAGCAAAAGCTTGAGCTAGAATAGACAGGTATTGAGACAATTGTAGTATCTATAGTATGCATCATTCCATCAGAAACATTTACAACGATAAACGTTGTATCGCAAAAGTTCAATTGATCGCAATACACTATACATGCTGTATCCACACCAAAATTCAATGCATCAATCTGAACGCATGAATTTCCATTCACAAACGAATAATTTGCTACTGGATTGGCGTCCACAGGGTGTATATTACTCACATTTTGAACAAAACCTGGAAGCTCAGAGAAGTTTAAACAGTGGGTTTCTGTATCTCCTACTAAAATATCAAATGAAACTTCATCATTCATAGCACAAGAAACTGCTACTTGAAAAGTATCTAGACATCCAGACAGCTGCTCCAAAATAATTACTTCATGCAGACCTGTTTCAAATGATAACAAGGTACCAGAAGGTGAAACGCCCAAATTCACATCCAAAATAGTAGGTGAATTCAATAGTATCATGGTAATATTCATTTCACTATATTGATTACCAGGCTGACCACCAATGATAAGCTGTGCCATTGTATTAATTTCCCAATTTCCCATCGGATCCCATATATTCATGGAGTCTACAAGCGCGAACATATCCGGAAAATCTCCTTCAAATCTATTATTATTGACAAACCAACTTTCCAAATGATATGGTCCAGGAGTAGGAACATCTGCAAAACCATAGTTAAAAATAGTATCAAAATCACACCCGGTAAGTACGCCTGTATAAGGTACATTATCGACTAAGAAATCGTAGTTAGACGCATCTCCAAAAGGTAAATCGATACAAACTTCTCCCATTGCATCGCAATCGTCGATGTTAACCACGAAGAAATTCTCTTGAATTATTGGTCCATTTGCAAAACAATCACTAACTGCAAGCAATAATATTAATGTCAAAGACAAGCCAATAGACGTAACTAGATGCTGCAATGATTTATTAATTCTCAAATCACTCTGATTCATATTGTAATTAAATTTATGATTTATCATTTCTTATAAAGGAATCCGAAAACCATGCCACAAATTATATTTATTTATATGTATCAGAATCCCTTAAGTCTACTTTTACCATGTCATAATATTGAAATACTGTGTCAAATATCTAACGTGGCTGACTTGGTTAAGAAAATACGCACAAAGAGGCTCAGAGCTGTAGAAAGGAATTGCTAAATTGGTTGTTAGGTAATTTTGGGAAAATTACAATCCCACTATTAGTTAGTGACTGAGTATAACCCACTTAAGGTATATTGTCGAATAATAGATTTATAGAAAATCTAGTCTTTGTTTTAAGGAAGCATAAGAAGAAAAAGGCTAAAGGAATAAGGCTCAGAAACTATAGGTAAATAATATCAAGGATAAATAATAGTCCAAACAAGAGACTTGCAAGACCATTTGTAGTAAAAAAGGCTAGTCCAATTTTTTCTAGTCCTCCCCTTTTGATGACTATATGTTGATAAAAGATAAGCAGTATAAAAATGGAAGTACCAATCCAATGCAAAACACCTAAACTAGGGTAAGCCATAGATGCCAGATAAGCACTCAAAATCAATAACACAGCGGCCACCATGTGAATAGCAAGAGACAGGAGTCTTGCTCGCTTTTGTCCTATATAAGAAGGAACAGAATTTAGCTTATTCTCTTGATCAAATTTCTCGTCCTGCAAGGCATAGATAATGTCAAAGCCCGCTACCCAAAGAAATACCACTACACCATATAGTATAGGCACTTCGTAAAACTGATCTGTCACAGCGATAAAGGCACCTACTGGAGCCAAACCCAATCCTAAACCTAATACAAAATGACACAATGCCGTAAAGCGTTTGGTATAACTATACCCTAGTATTACTAGTAAAGCGATTGGAGAAAGAAGAAAACATGTCCAATTGATAATATAGGTGCATAATATAAATGCTACACAATTTGCAAAGACAAAAAATCTAGCAGCATTTACCGATACTAGACCTGCTGGAATCTCTCTTACCGCAGTCCTGGGATTTTTTTTATCGATATCTCTATCTACCAATCTATTGAATGCCATAGCAGCTGACCTGGCAAATACCATACATCCAAGGACTAGAAGCAATGTCTTCACCTGAAAAGAAAAGTCCGCAAAATGGGTCCCCAAAAAGTACCCAACCAAAGCAAATGGTAGCGCAAAGATGGTATGGCTAAATTTGACTAGAGACAGATAATTTTTTATGAAAATCGAAGACATACTAAGTATAGTGGTAATGAAAAAAAAACCTGTACTGAAAAAAATCAGTACAGGTTTTTAGTGCACTCAATATTGACAATTCAATTATTGAGCAGGTGCTGAAGTTGAAGCTTCTGCACTTGGGTTCACCTCTCCTTTCAAGTAAATGAAAGACTGTGGTGGGTTTGTATTTGCAGTAATTGTAACTTTTTGGTTACGCTTACCTTTTTTGTTCTTAGAATTGAATTCTACGATGATTGTACCGTCTCCACCTGGAGGAATTGGCTCTTTTGGCCATTTTGGTACAGTACATCCACAGCTTCCTTTCGCGTTGCTTAGAATTAATGGTTCATCACCTGTATTCTTGAAAGAATAAGTGTGAGATACTTTCTCTCCTTCATCAACAGTACCGAAGTCAAACTCAGTAGCATCAAAAGACATCACTGTTGTTGGTCCAGTTGGAGCAGCAGCAGTTGGCGGAATAGCTTTAGGAGCATCTGCAGTAGGTGTTGGTGTTGCAGGAGGATTTGTAGTCATTTTCGCCTTACCATCAGCAGAAGGATCGCTAGCACAAGATACCGCGAACGCACACATTAGTAAGATCAAAAGACTTGAAAAAAACGATTTCTTCATCTTTAAAAATTTTTGAATTAAATTAAGTCCATAAATAATAGACAAAAATAGATTAATTAATTAAATATTAAAAACCTTAATAAGTTATTTGTTAAGCTTGTCAGTTCACTGCTATACACCACATTTGGTCGTATAATTTGCAACTCTTTCACACTCCAAAGATACATTTAACTTTATGGTCCATACTGTTAACAGCTTACCAAGCCTTGTTAATGGCTTGTTAATGAAATAGAGTAGACCACAAAATACTGACTATCAATATCTTGCAACTACTTCACAGTAAATAACTTTTTATTTCTAAAGCAGCTTTATTTCTTTTTTATTCGCTTCATAAAGGTTTCTAGATTGCATGCATTCAAGCAGAAAGCTTTACTCAAACCTCCTTTTCTAGCTGAGGCCACTCCATATTGTATATCGTCGATGCCATTTATGCTGTGCGCATCAGGATTTATACTGATCATAACCCCTTTTTCCATACAATATGGTATCCATCTCCAATCTATATCTAACCTATGTGGATTTGCATTTAGCTCAATGCTCACCTTATTGGCCGCACAAGCGTCTATAATCTTTTTATGATCTAAGGGATACCCTTCTCTAGATAACAAAAGTCTTCCTGTGGGGTGACCCAAGATGGAGGTAGCAGGATGCTCAATAGCCTTGATTATTCGATTGGTTGCCTTAGATTCATCCATTTTTAGATTAGCATGAACGCTGGCAACTAAGAAGTCAAGCTGATCAAGAATCTCCATCTCGTAATCCAAGCTTCCGTCATTCAAAATATCTGACTCTATTCCTTTCAAAATATGAATACCATCTATACTAGCGTTAAGCTTATCTATTTCATCCATCTGTTGGAGTAGGCGATCTGGCTTAAGCCCATTGGCATAGAATGCCGTTTGAGAGTGATCTGTAATTCCAATATAGGCGTAGCCTTTTTCTTTAGCCGCCTCAGCCATTTGCTTTAGGCTATGGATTCCATCGCTGTAAGTTGTATGGGAGTGGATGACCCCTTGGATGTCCTTTTCTTCTATGATTTGCTCATGATTCTTTGCACCATACATATTTCCTTCTCGCATCTCAGGAATAAAGTAAGGTAAGTCTAACTTGTCAAAAATTTCCTGCTCTTTTGCAAAATCTCCAGAAGGTAAACTGCCTACAGCTTCTCTAAAGTCCTCTGCAGCAGTAGTGTAGAACCAGCTAGGAATAAAGTCCGCTTCATCCACCAGATATAAATATACCAAGATGCCATTTTCAGTTTTGCCCTCTACAACACCCTCCTCCTCACTTAATATCTCAAGCAGTCCATTTTCATATATCTCTTCGGCCAATTCTGTATCCCCGATAATTATTTCTATTTTATCTAGTGTGTTACACTTTCTGCGGATAGCGCCAGTGAGTTCGACTAGCGTACCTGTATATATATACCTCAGTTCTTGGAGTAAATCTTCAGCAAGCGGCAACAACTGACCATATCTAAATTTGCCTTGAGACTGGAAGTAATATTCGATCTTTTGTCTGATGTCTTCCTGAGATTTTTCTCCGAAGCCTTTGATCTGAGACAGACGGTTTTCATTGCAGGCGTATAGTAATTCCCCAACAGTTTCTATCTCCATTTCTTCCCAGATGGTTTTTATTTTTTTGGGACCTAGTCCTTTGATACTTAACATATCTATGATACCAGGAGGAGTGACGGCAGCGTACTTTTCATAGGTCTGTAAGGTACCCGTTGACAATAACTCTTTAATCTTGTCTTGGATGGCCTTCCCTACCCCTGGCAATCCACCGATATCAGCATCGCTCATATCGGATAGCGGCGAGTCCAATTTCCTTAGATTCACGTAGGCCGTATTGTAAGATCGCGTTTTGAAAACACTTTCATTATGTAGCTCCATGATCGCTGCCAAATTTTTGAATACGGTAGCAATTTCTTTATTTGTCATCCTTTTTATTTAGAGTGCAAATTTAGATATTTTGGTACGGATGGAGATAATTTTTTGGGTGTATCCCTGCGGGTCGGCTGAAAAAGCCTCTCCTTGGGTCGGGTCGTCCAGGACTCCATGTTCATTCCGGTCTTCCGTTTCGCTGTCGCTGCACTTCAGACATCCCGATAAATCGGGATTCCTTACCACCCCTTACACTATTGACTGCTTGGTCTATAGATAATGGTTTCTCACCAACATGGTTTTGGCAACTTTTTGCGCTCTGGGGAGAAGTGATATGAGGCAGACTGTATAGTCAATGAAGCAATAGCTGAGGAAGGATGAGCCGACAGGCGAATACTAGTCAGCTATATGCTGAATGACTATACAGGTTGTCGAATACAAACGGATCACCAGATACAAGCGCCCCAATGAAAGTAAAAACTAGGCATATACTTACTACATTTATTGATACTAAAGATTAGAAAAATAAATCTTGTTCCGAAGTTTTGTTGATTCGTTTATTCGTTGATTTATTTATGACAAATTTTCTGGAGTGATCCCATTTACTCATCAGGAAGTACAAGCTTTACTCTACCCACTTCGCCTGTGTCGAGTAATACCTTGATGCCATGCGGGTGGGAAGAAGATTTGGTCAAGATTCGCTTCACTAAGCCTTTGGTCAACTGCCCTGAACCTTGATCTTGTTTTTGGACTATCTCTACCAATCCACCTATTTTGATATTGCTTCTTTTGGTACCCAATTTATCTTCCATCATTGTAAAATTAAATGCTACGCAAAAGTACATCAAAAATGGAACTCCCAAATTTTAGCTTCAGGAAAGGAAGGAAATTAGGGTAAAAAAATTGACAAAAAAGATTGACTATTTTTTTTCATAATTGTTATTTTTGCATAAAACATAATCTTAATATGAAAAATATATTCAATCTATTGGTTCTATCTATCATTGGCGCACTGATGTCCTGTGGTGGAGGTGGCTCTAGTAGTGCTAGTGCACCAGCTGCTCCTGCCCTTACCGCTGAGCCTATTGATTTTGCGAAGGCTATTGTGACAGACTACAGCACAGATGGGTTAAAACATGTAAAAAACGTAGACCCCAATGGAGGCTTTGTGACTAGTGAAGGACCTATTTACAATGACATGAAAGAAGGAACATGGATTGTTTACTACACTGGGCGTGATACCAATAAAATCAAAAAATTGACGAACTATCATCAAGATCAAATTAGCGGTTTGTCTCTTGAATTTTCTAATAGTGGTACCATAACCAAAAGAATTGATTACGACAAAGGCCAAATACACGGTGTGTATGCGGAGTATAAATATAATAGAGCACAAAAATATATAGAGTATACGCATGGTGTCATGAATGGTGCGTACAATACCTACTACAGCACGGGTAAAAAGCAACAAGAAACAACCTACACTAATGGCAAGAAAAATGGCAAGAGCGTATTTTATAACGAAGAAGAACAAATCATAATGGAATTTGAATATAAGAATGGTGAAAAGATTTCTGGTGGAAATGTGACCCCTACTTCGCCTTCTGACGTTAAGTAATAAATGCCAACTTTCGCATTGCTAAAACAAACTAAAAAATGCCCTTTGTGATATCACTAAAGGGCATTTTTTTTATTGGCTGCCTATTTCATAACCTTTAATTGTATAGTCAATGTTATGTGGTTTAATCAGTAGTGCATAATACATACTTTTAATACTGTAATAGTGTAGCTCATATTCTGTGACTACTCCTTAGGGGTACATATGTAAATTATATTCACATTACGCCTAAATTTATATGTTAAAAAAATAAAACTGAAACCCTTTAAAATAAGGCATTATTATTACTTAACAAGCTATGCTCTAATAAAAGTCGCTGCCACCAATCTAGTTGGCACTATGTTGGCTTTTCTCCATGTATACTTCCCGCAAATAATTCTCCCCGCTCCTCCCACGAGTAAGAAAAAGTTTAATTGGTTAATACCGATTTATATCTCCCCCACCAGAATTTATTTGAGAATTAAAAAGTATTGAAAATGTTTAAAAGATTACACACTATGGTGTTAGTTTGCTTTCTACCCATGATAGCATTCGCACAACCTAACTTCACCGCAAATGATTTTGTACCCGAGTACAATGAGGAATTTGGCTATGGTACAAATATGGGTTACAATCCTCCTTATTCAGATGAGCAAATTGCAGAAATCGCAATTGGGATAGACAGTGATGGAATTCATGGAGCTGGAGTCAACACGTTGAGACCTGGTCTATGGGAATTTTTTCTAGAGTCTTGGGGATACGATATTCGCACTTCTACCTTTGACTATTATGGCGAATTGGGTATGAAAAACAATGTAGCCATTGTAGGATATCCATCCGAAGATCATCGAGAGCAAGAAAAGTATTGCGAAGAAACTGATGCTAGAATTTTTAAGAACCTTTGGTCTCCTATTTGGGACAATGGTGAAAATGGCACTGCTGTAAACGATACTAACTTTCTAGCAGTGTATCTATACAAACTGATACCTCTATATGGCGAGAACATAAAATTCTATGAAATTTGGAACGAACCTGATTTTGATTTTGGTGGAAATGCTTGGAAGCCAAGAGGAGTAGAAGGGAACTGGTATGAGAACGACCCTGACCCTTGTTCTTACGCACTAGGCGCTCCTATTTGGTCATACAATAGAATGCTAAGAGTAAGTTATGAAGTAATCAAACACCTTAACCCTGATGCACTTGTGTGTACAGGAGGAGTAGGATTTCCAAGTTTTATGGACGCTGTACTTAGACATAGTGATAATCCAGATGGTGGTAAGATTACAGAAGAATATCCACTTGCTGGAGGTGCCTATTTTGATGTGTTGAGTTTTCACTCTTATCCACACTTGGAAGGAATTCGAACATGGGATTTGACAACAAATAGCTTCAAATATGAGAGACACTCTGATAAAGCTGCACAGTTGTATGTTCAAAAGAAGAGAGACTTTGAAGATGTATTAGCGGAGTATGGCTACGATGGAGATACTTATCCTGAGAAGTTGTTCATCACTACGGAGTGCAATATCCCTAGAAAGAAATTTAAGGATCATATCGGTTCTGAGGAAGCATCAAAGAACTTCAATATGAAAGCATTGATCTTATCTCATAAGGAAGATATTAAGCAGTATTATATATACAATATAGCTGAAGATGGGATACCAAATGACTACAGTCCAGAATTTAATTTTATGGGGCTTTATGAGCCTATCTATAATAGAGAAGTGTATACTCACGAATACACGAACGGAGGAATCTCCTTTAAGACTACTGCGGAAGTTTTGACTGGATATACCTATAGTGAATCTAAAACGCAGGTATTAAATGGAGCTGAATTTGTAGAAGGTGCCGTATTTGAAAACGCAGAAGGTGAAACGATTATAGCTGTTTGGGCAGAAACGCGTGAAGATGAAAGCGAAGATGCCTCAGCGCCTATATTACTTACTGGAGAATACTTTAATGAAACTACGGAGATTTTGTACTGGGATTACTCTTTAACTAAAGAATCTTTTCCATTGAGTGATCCTTTGCTTACGCTTAATGCTACTCCGGTATTCATAAAGACTTCACCTGTAGAGGATAATGATACACCAAATACACCGCCAGTTGTTGGACAAACACATCATCACATATACTTAGATGAGGCTGTTCCAGTTGAGTTTGGGGACCTGACCTCTTTTCCAAATCCTTTTACGGATTTCTTAACTATTGAAGCTGAAGAATTGAGTGAAATGAATATTACAATCTTTGATAGCTTAGGGAGAGAGACAGGATTAAATGTAAGTAGATCAGATGTAAAAACAACAATCGAAACATCAAATTTGGAAAATGGAGTTTATTTCATTGAGTTTAAAAAAGGAGATGCTGTATATACTAAGCAGATCATAAAAGCTACAAAGGAATAATAAATAAAAATTGTATCCTTACTTTTAATAAGAAATATTATATATTTAAATAGAGCTATCTTTGATGAATCAAAGGTAGCTTTATTTATTTGATGACATATAGCGATTACCAATTAGC
>CAYZUW010000115.1:1005-11391 GCA_964481325.1 uncultured Saprospiraceae bacterium | reverse complement strand
CTAATATCTTCAGTGCATTGTATGTCGGAAGTGGTTCGAAGTTAAATCTATTGACAAACTCTTGAAGGTGAAAGTCCAAGCTCCTCCCCATCCCACTACCAATAGCCATTTGATAATAATTTCCTAAGGCCCGATAAACACGTCTGATTTCTTCCGTAGGAGGAAAACTATTTTCAAAATTTCTTTCTAGCTTGATTCTATCTTCATCGTTATACAAAAGAGCTGCATAGGATTGTTCTTCATCTCTACCTGCTCTACCCGCCTCTTGAAAATAAGCTTCGATAGAATCGGGCAAATCCATGTGCACGACGATGCGAACATTAGGTTTGTCGATACCCATACCAAAAGCATTTGTAGAAACAATAATACGTGTCTTGTCCGATATCCAATCCTCTTGTTTTTTTGTTCGCTGCTCATTGGTCAAGCCAGCGTGATAGTAGTCCGCTGTGATATTATATTGTTGCAGCAATTTTGCAATTTCAACCGTTTTTTTTCTGCTACGTGTGTATACGATTCCAGAGCCTGGAATCTTTTGCAAGATCTCTAATAGTTTTTTGCGTTTGTTTTCTTCATGCACTACTACGTACCAAAGGTTACTTCTTTGGAAACTCTTCTGCATCAAATTGGGCTGCTTAAATTCTAATTTTTCTTGGATATCTGCTACCACTTTTTCTGTAGCTGTCGCCGTCAAAGCCAACACTGGTACCTCAGGAAACAATTTCCTTACCTCAGCAATTTCCAAATAAGCAGGTCGAAAATCATAGCCCCATTGCGAGATACAATGTGCCTCATCTACTGCGATGAGGGATACATTCATTTGTGAAATTCTAGTAAGAGCAAGATCTGTTTTCAATCTTTCTGGAGAAACGTAAAGAAACTTGATATCGCCAAATTTGCAATTGTCCAGAATGCGATCAATATTAGATTTTGAAATACCTGAGTAGATGGCCTCTGCTTTGATTTTTTTGGAACGCAGGTTGGCGACTTGATCTTTCATCAAGGCTATAAGTGGTGTAACAACTATGCAGATTCCGTCTGAGCATAGCGTGGGCACTTGAAAACATATTGACTTGCCTCCACCCGTTGGTAACAGGGCCAAGGTGTCCTGTCCATCCAATACTGCCGCGATTATTTCTTCTTGCAATGGCCGAAAAGAATCGTAGCCCCAAAATTGTTTGAGTATCGTTTTAGGTGTAGCAACGGAAGTCAATTTTTTAATACAAAAATACCATTAATTTGGGAAATGGAAGAGGTATAAAAATAGTGGATAATTTGGGCGGCTGCCAAAGGCACCGGGCTATGCATGGGTCCGTGTTCACTCCCGTCCCTGCCTATTCACCTCCATGCTATGCACCAGGCCAATAGTCAGTGACTGCTCCCTATGGTCGCACCATTACTATCCCTGCCGCAAAAAAAATAGACAGAAATTATTTTAAAAAGAGAAATGAAAATAAATTGAGGGTTTACAAATTTACCTTTTGCGTTTTTTACGCTTTTTTGGAGTATTGATTCTATACTTGCTGCTTTTTGTTTCTTTCGGAAGTGGATCTTCAGAAAAGGATCTAAATGTTCTATCCCATTCCAAGCCATAGGCATCAGTAAGATTAATAGAAAAACTGACACCAGCAAGAAAGTACCAATCGGCATTATCGGGATTGCCCCTCACTCCTCCTTGAGCATTTGTAAAATCTAAGTCCGGATTAAATTCGTCTGCTCTAAATGAAAGCGCAGCTGCAAGTGGATCTTGTTGAGCTAATAATTCCAAATTAGGATATCGTCCCGATACGTCATCTAGATAATCCGTAGTCGTAATGCGCATTCCAAATTCGGCTCCAATATTGATCAAAGGGCTTATATTCCACTTGAAGCCAAATCCAAATGGGATGGCGAATCCAAACGTACTATATGGTTTTGATCCTGCGACCACGTTTCCTTGACCTTCTGTACCTAAGGGTCTCAAATCATGAAAAGTGCCTTTAAATTCTGCTTGCGGATTAAAGTGAAAGCCAGAAATACCTACAAAAACATACGGTAAAGCATTTTTACTATCCCTTGGACTGTATGGAGTAATACTAAACTCATTGATTAATCCTACCTCTACAACATTAGTTCTAAAGCTGAGATTCCTTTGACGCAGCCCACTAGTAGCTCTATTATTTGCATCAGAACCAGACAATTCAAGTTTGTTCACATATCCTTTAAAAGAGATGAATTTTGACATTTGGTATCTTCCGAAAGCGCCAATTGCGACATTATACTCATTAGGCGCAAGATGGCCTTCTACCAAATCTCCTAGATAATTAGAAGTTCCTGCTGTAAAGCCTACTTCTAACCATTGGGCTTGAATCGTAGTGGAATAGTTAATAAAAGCGGTGTAGAGAAAACAAATATAGGCTAATCGGTTCATTTATAGTATTTTATACAGGCAATGGGCAATATACCTAGCTGTAGATAGCGATATTGCCCATTGAATGCGATTTTATAAAATCACATATATATAAATACTAATACAAATAAGATTCCAATTTTAGCTTGGCAGCTGCTTTTACTTAGAAAGTAGGGCAGCCTGTCTTCTTTCTTGACTTACTTCTACCTCCTACAAGTCCATTGTCTGCGAAGTTAAAAGAGATGAATACTGCTCCAATGATATAACTATCATCTTTATCAGCATTTCCTCTTTGGCTAGTAGCCGTTCTCACAGGAGGTTCATTAGTGATTTCTCCCGCTCTATCATTTAGGAGTCCAGCTAATTCTCCGTTTCCTGCAGTAATAACTGCATTATCACCAAATAAGCCACTAACGTCATCGATATAATCTGTAAAAGTCTTTCTAAGCCCTACTTCTAATCCAATATTCCATTGGTCATTGAGCGCATACTTTACTCCAACCCCAACAGGTATAGCGATTTGAAACAAGCGATATTCCTCTTCAAAACCCTCAAGTCCCTGACCCTCAGTCCCTAAAGGTTGCAATTCTACCCATTCGTTGTCGAAAAACGCTTCAGGATTGAAACGAAAGTAGGAAACTCCGGCAAATATATATGGTGAGAAAGTACGTTCAAAATTATAAGGTTGGTAACCGAGAATATTAAATTCTGCAGTGACACTACCTTCAAATATATTCGATCTAAAGCTTAAATTTCTTGCTTGTTGGGCTTCACTAGCTGCATTAGCATCTTCTGCTGAGAGCTTTGCATAGTTTAAGGAAACCTTAGCTGATATGAAGTTATTAAAATTGTATCTACCAAAAATACCTCCAGAGAAATGCAATTGACTAAAACTACCTCCAATTGAATTAGGAGCTAAATCTCCTTGATATGTAGACAAGCCGACAGATACGCCTGCTTCTAACTGTGCTGTAGCTGATTGCTGTAGTAAAAAAACGTTTAAGATTAGAAGTATTAAAAGTACTTTTTTCATGTTAAATTAACTTTATATGCATAGAATTATTACAAAATACGCAAATCTAATGCTAATAATGCGTTTTCAAGAAAATATTTAAGATTTTAATTAAATCTAGTATGCTCCTAACGATTCGTTATATTTTCCTATTTTTGACAAGAAATTTAAAAAACTAATATTATGACATGTAGATCGATAATGATCGTTAGCCTAGCATTTATGGTGCAAGGTTTATTTGCTCAAGCTCCTCAAGATTGGTTTCATTTGGACAACAGTGCTGATGGATACAACGGGGTAAGCACCAAAAAAACGTATAATGAGCTATTGAAAGGTTTGCCTTCAAACACAGTAGTTGTTGCTGTTATTGATTCTGGTGTAGATACAGATCATGAAGATCTAGCTCCAGTTATGTGGGTAAATGCTGACGAGATTCCTGGAAACGGTATTGATGATGACAACAATGGATATGTTGATGACATTCACGGATGGAATTTTATCGGCGGTAAAACCGGAAACGTTGATAAAGATACTTACGAAGCTACTCGTGTGTATAAGAAGCTACACGCCATATACGCTAATGTAGACGGTTCAACACTTAAAGGTAAAAAGAAGGATCAGTTCGATATGTATGTTAAAGTAAAAGAGGAAGTGGAATCTAAGAAGGCTACTGCCGAAGCTCAGTTAGCACAACTAGGTCAAACAGAAGCATTGGTTAGTGGAGCCTTTGATTCGCTTGAAAAAGCACTTGGAGGTAAGCCTTTGACAAAAGCTAATGTTGATGCTATAGATGCTGGATCTGATGAACAACTAGGAATTGCTTTAAATATCATGAGCAGAGTTTTCGCTCAAGGGGAGGAAGTAGGTACTATTGCTGAAATGAGAGAAGAACTTTCTTCTCAAATTGAAGGACAAGGACAATTTTTCAAAGCACAATCTGAATATGCTTATAATCCTGATTTCAATCCTAGAACAGTAATAGGTGACGATTATAGTAACTCTTACGAGAAAGGATATGGAAACAATGATTACGAAGGCCCTGATGCATTTCACGGAACACACGTATCTGGTATCATAGCAGCTGCTAGAAACAATGATATCGGAATGGACGGAGTTGCTAACAATGTTCGTATTATGACCTTAAGAGCGGTGCCAGATGGTGATGAAAGAGATAAGGACGTTGCCAATGCAATCATCTATGCAGTTGACAATGGAGCATCTATAATAAACATGAGTTTTGGAAAAGGCTATAGTTGGGACAAGAAAGCTGTAGACAAAGCTGTAAAATATGCAAACAAGAAAGATGTATTATTAGTACATGCTGCAGGAAATGCTGCTCAAGATAATGATACAGCAGAAAACTACCCAAGAGATGAATACTTCAAAAACAATGGTAAGCCTAAAGGTAAATTTGCTCCAAATTGGTTAGAAGTTGGAGCCTTGTCTTGGAAAGATGGAGCGGATCTTCCTGCCACTTTCAGTAATTATGGTAAAAAGAATGTTGACTTGTTTGCTCCTGGAGTAGCTATTTATTCTACTATACCAGACAATGAGTACAGAAATGCACAAGGAACTTCAATGGCCTCTCCTGTTGTAGCTGGAGTAGCTGCGATTTTAAGATCTTACTTCCCTTCATTGACTGCACAACAGACAAAGGAAATTTTGATGTCTTCAGCAATTAAGTCTACAGAAAAGGTGAATGTACCTGGATCAGATGAGATGGTACCTTTTTCACAACTTTCAGTTTGCGGTGGTATTGTGAATACTTATACTGCGGTGCAAAAAGCGAAAACTGTAAAGGGAAATAAAAAAGTGAAGAAAACAGTTAAAGCTGTTTATCCATAATTGGATAAATACTAATTTAACCTAAAAAGCCATTTTAAACAAATGTTTAAAATGGCTTTTTTTTGTGCTAGGGATTTAATGGCACCTCAATCAATGATTGAGCTTAGATCAAAACTACTTCTTTAAGGTATTCTTCCCCGAGCCACTCGTTGATATTATCTTTTATTTTTTCTCGTCCTAGCGTCAGCTCATGTTTCACACTTGCAGAACTAATGTGCACATATAACTTGAATTCTTTTATCTTAATTTGAGTAGTATACCGGTTAGCTAATGGATTCATTTCCTCTGTCCAATAGTTACGAATCTTATATTCGTAATACTTAGGTTTCAATTTATAGTGGTCTATAAAACTGCTTACTAAATCCTTAATACCTTTATCATTATGCCGATTCATAAGTGACTATTTGTCCTTGATTAACAATAAATTCTTTGTGTGGTTTTTTAAGGTCCTTTACAATATTGGTAATCCGAGTTTCATCTGTGTCTGTAATAAAGACTTGACCGAATGTATTTTCTTGCAATAAGTCAACTACCTTAGATACGCGCTCCGCATCTAACTTGTCAAATATATCATCTATTAAAAGAATGGGTTTCATCTCTTTACGTCGCCTCAAAAACTCGTATTGAGCAAGTTTCAAGCTAATTAAAAATGATTTTCGCTGACCTTGAGAAGCAAATTTCTTCAAAGCTTTGTCCCCAAATTTAAAGACCAAATCGTCTCTATGAATTCCAGTTGATGTATATTCTAAGTAATAATCTTTTTCAAAAGTAGTTTCTAATAGCTCATTATAAGACATTTCGTTTAGCTTACTTTTGTAGTAAATGTCTACAGGTTCATTACCACCTGATATGACTATATAGACTCCTTTAAAAACGGGCAAAAAAGCTTCTAAGAAAGTAATCCGTTTTTGGTGTATATAATTTGCAGGACCGACAAGTTGTTCATCATAAATTTTGATTAAAGTTCTATCGAATTGGTTTGACTGTCTGATTTTTTTTAGGCAAGCATTTCTTTGTTTAATCACTTTATTATAAGTCATCAGATGTCCCAAATAGATTGGGTCTTCTTGGCAAAGAACATTGTCGACAAATTTTCTTCGCGTTTCGCCGCTTTCTTGAATCAATTTCGCATCGTCTGGAGCGATCATGACAATTGGAAGTAAGCCTATATGCTCCGCAAGCCTATCATACGCTACTTTATTTTTCTCAACGACCTTCTTTTGACCGGATTGATATTTAATCACGAGTTTACAATCTTTATCCTCTAAATCTAAGTTGCTATCAATTCTATAAAAGCGTTCTTCATGCTTTACCACTTGCCTATCGGTAATAAGAAAATAGGATTTGGTCATGCATAAAAAGTAAATAGCGTCCAAAATATTGGTTTTTCCACTGCCATTCAATCCAATAAAACTGTTGATGCCAGGAGAAAAGGACAAGGAGCTCTCTTGAAAATTCTTAAACTGTGTGAGTTTTAACTCCTTGATATGCAAAATTAAATGTGCTTTAAATTATGAAAAATTAACAATTCTTGAAAATAATTGCAGAAATGTAAGAAATTCTAATTTTAATTCATCTTTTAACGAATACATCCGTTATAGCAAAAGTAGTTTCTAGAAGTGAACAAAAAGAATTTTCAATGTCTAAATGAATTGATTGTTTAAAATGTGCTTTGTAGGAATCATAATATGCGCTATCTTGCAGAAAACAACTAAATATGGCTCCAGTGGTAACAAAAAAGAATTCAAAACCTGGTAAAACAGCAGCAATTTCAAAGAAAACCTACCTTGAGTGGTACACTTTGATGCTAAGAATCAGAAAATTTGAGGAACGAGCGCTCATGATGTATGGGCAGCAAAAGATTAGAGGGTTTTGCCATGTCTATATTGGACAGGAGGCAATAGTTGCAGGAATGGAGTCCGCTTTAACAAAAGATGATTGCATTGTAACAGCATATAGACAGCATGGAATAGCACTCGGAAGGGGTATTACTGCTGACTCTGCCATGGCTGAACTTTATGGTAAAGAAACAGGTGTAAATAAGGGAAAAGGAGGCTCTATGCACTTTTTCTCCAAAGAACATAACTACTTTGGAGGAAATGGAATTGTAGGTGCTCAGATTCCAATAGGGGCAGGAATTGGCTTTGCAGAGATGTATAGAGGCACAAAGAATCTATGCGTGACGATGTTTGGAGATGGAGCAGCAAGACAAGGCGCTTTGCATGAAGCCTTCAATATGTCAATGGCATGGAAAATTCCAGTATTGTACATATGTGAGAATAATGGATATGCCATGGGTACTTCTGTAGCAAGAACTTCTAATGTACCAGATATCTATAAACTGGGGCTAGGTTATGAAATGCCTTGTGAAGCAGTAGATGGAATGGATCCAGAGGCTGTGCATAATGCTATAAGCAAAGCAGCAGCGCATATTAGATCTGGAAAAGGGCCATACTTCTTAGAGATTAAGACTTATAGATACAAAGGACACTCTGTATCAGATCCAGCTAAATATCGGTCTAAGGAAGAAGTAAATGAGTATAAGGAGAGAGATCCAATCAATGTATTAGAGAAGAAAATCATCAAAGAGAAACTAGCTACGGAAGCAGCTATCAAAAAGATTAAGGATGCTGTGAAAGCTGAAATTGATCAAGCCGTTAAATTTGCGGAAGAATCTTCTTTCCCTGATGCTAGTGAGTTGTATACTGACAACTATCTTCAAGAAGATTATCCATACTTAACATAGAATTTTTAATCTTTCGAAATACAATAAAAAAAGCCTAGCTTCGAATGAAGCTAGGCTTTTTTAGATTAATGGTTCGGTAATTTCTGCAAATCTATAAATCATCTTCAATATATGCTTGTTTGCCAAGCGAATATCAAATTTTCGTAAATAGGTTACAACCTTCTGGTTGTTATCAGTGATTTATAATTTATTAAAGAACCTCCTGGTTAATTAAAAATTAAGGTACATAATTTTCCAAAGCCTCTTTAGCGAACTGGCGCATCTGGTCGATATTCATATCTACATTCGCCTTTTCGAAAACTTCTTTTATTTTGCTTGGTGCAGTACTGGCTAATTTTGAAAATGAATTGATACCAGCAGCCTCTAAAGCATTCTTAGCATTAGTATTGACTCCTTTGATATTAAGCAAATTGTCAACTGGTTCAAAGTCCATAAACAATTTCCACTTCTTAAGTTGTCCTACTTTAGTATTACCATCAAAATCCTGTACAGTTAATTTCCAAGTTCCATTAGTACGTTCACCTGAAAAAGCTCTTGTAGAATTAGTATCGAATGTAGTCTGTGCGAATCTACCCTCACCAGCTTTGTCGTGAAGTGTAACCGACTTCCCAGATGGAGAAGATAGTTTTACTACTAAATCTTTCTTGTTGGGATGATCTATATCAACGAGAACCTTCATAGCACTGACTGTTCCATTAAATCTGCAAAACTGATTACTCACTAAAGTTTCTGCTTTAGAGTTATTAGTGAATACTTCGTTTGGACAATTAGCTCCTGGCTTACAACCAACATTAAGAGACCAATTGTTCAATACAGATACATTTTTATTAGAGTGATTTTTAGCAATTAGTTTCCATCTTCCTTTAGAGGCGACGCCTTCTAATACACTTAAATTTTGTCCTTCAAAAGTCTTTTTGAAAGGAGTCGGAGCTACGGAAACCGTAGAATTCCCTTTTGCTTGTAAGGTTACAGATTTGCCATTTGGAGCCACTAACTCTAATTGTATATCATTAGGGTTGGCATTTTTGATTTCTACATCCACAGAGATATTTTCAATATTACCCTCTTTTAGTACTTCCAGTGTGGACGTTAAACCGTTGTGGTCACTCGGTATTCTTGAATTTACCTTTACCTCTTTATGTAATCTAAACATATACGATGTTGATTTATTAATTATATAATTGGAAAAAATGCAATGCAGCAACGGATAATTGCTGCATTGCGAATGTGGGTTACTTATCTATCTTCCGCCTTGCAACTTATCTTGTAATGCATCGAGCTTTTTCCATTCTCCTTTGGCAGCAAGATTTGATTGTCTTGGCCATGAGCCTGGATCATGCATTTTATACCTAGACCCAGCGTCGTGCAAAATTTTTCTTAAACGCGTAACTTTTGCATTTGCTAATTGCTTGAAAGTTTTGATACCATCATTATGCAATAATTGCTCAATCTTAGGTCCAATTCCTTCTATTTTCTTCAAGTCATCTTTCTTAGCCTTAGCACCTGTCGCTTTTTTCTTAGTAGCGGTTTTTGCTTTAGCTTTAGTAGCAGTCTTAGATTTTACCTTTGTGGTTGTTTTAGAAGTCGCTTTTTTAGTCGCTTTTTTCTTACCGCCTGCTTTTACTTCTCTTCTACCAACAACTTTACCCGTCTTAGCTGTTCTTGTTTCTCCAACAACTTGCTTAGAAACAACCTCAGTGTTCATATTCATCATCATACTCTTTAAAGAATCAAAGTCGATTTGTTTTACAACTTCTACTTCTTTAACAATTTCGATAGGCACTTCTTTTATGACTTCGATTTCTCTGATGACTTCAACTTCTTTAGGTTTCTTCGCTAATTCTCTTTCAAGTCTGGTATTATCTTTCTTAAGAGAAGCAGATTTTGAATCGAGATCTTTATACTTAGCTTTCCACTTATTGAGTTCTTTGTCGTTGACTACTTCTTTAGTAACGATTTTCTCAACCTCAACTTTCACAGGAACTTCTTTGATTACCTCTACCTCTTTCGGCTTCTTGGATAGCTCTTTGTTTAGCTTGCTGATTTGAGATTCATACGTTTTCCCTGCATCTGCAAGCGTTTTGATACGCTTATTTGCAGAAAGCATCTTACCATCTAAATCTCCGTACTTAGCTTTCCATTTGTTGAGCTCTTTCTCGTTGACAACTTCAACTTTCTTCTCTACAATCTTCTCTACTTCTTTGATTACTTCTACAGGTACCTCCTTAGTAACAATCTTTTCTACTTCTTTGATAACCTCGACAGGTACTTCAACCTTCTTCTCTACAATCTTCTCTACTTCTTTGATAACCTCGACAGGTACCTCGACCTTCTTCTCGACTATCTTTTCTACTTCTTTGATAACCTCGACAGGTACTTCAACCTTCTTCTCTACAA
>CAYZUW010000115.1:530-905 GCA_964481325.1 uncultured Saprospiraceae bacterium | reverse complement strand
TCTTCTCTACTTCTTTGATAACCTCGACTTCTTTAGGCTTAGCATCCAAGTCAGCGTTAAGCTTAGCAATTTGAGATTTAAAGTCTTTTGCAGATCTATCTAAATCAGCGATTTTTTTATTGACAGATTTGTGTTGGTTTTCCAATTCAGAGTAACGCATTCTCCATCTATTGACTTCCTCTTCGTTAACTACTTCTTTGATTACTTCTACTGGAACCTCTACTTTCTTCTCTACAATCTTTTCTACTTCTTTAACAATCTCAATTTCCTTGATGATCTCTACTGGAACCTCTACTTTCTTCTCTACAATCTTTTCCACCTCCTTGATGATCTCTACTGGAACCTCTACTTTCTTCTCTACAATCTTTTCCACCT
>CAYZUW010000115.1:0-430 GCA_964481325.1 uncultured Saprospiraceae bacterium | reverse complement strand
CTTTAAGAACTTCTACAGGAACTTCTACTTTCTTCTCTACAATCTTCTCTACTTCTTTGATGACCTCTACAGGAACTTCTACTTTCTTCTCAACAATCTTCTCTACCTCTTTGATTACTTCTACAGGCTTCTCTACAATCTTCTCTACCTCTTTGATTACTTCTACAGGCTTCTCTACAATCTTTTCAACCGTCTTGATTACTTCAACCTCTTTTGGCTTTCTTGCCAAATCGGCAGTTAATGAAGCGATTTGAGATTTCCAACCTACACTTGACTTGTCTAAGTCGACAAATTTCATGTTGATAGACTTATTTTGGCTTTCTAAGTCTGCATATTTCTTTTTCCACTTGTTCACTTCTTCCTCATTCACTACTTCTTTTATGACTTCAACCTCTTTAGTAACTATCTTCTCGATAGGTACATCAACAGG
>CAYZUW010000114.1:0-11394 GCA_964481325.1 uncultured Saprospiraceae bacterium | reverse complement strand
TCCTTAACAGAAGCACCTGGAGGTAATTTAATAAGAGAAAATTGTTCCGTATCAAGATTAAGAATATTTAGTCCATTCTCGCTCGAAATGCAAAGGTTTCCATCTACTAATTCTAACTGAGATATATAATTTCCAGAAAGTTTCCACTTGGAATTTAAATCATTTGTATAATGAGTAAATGAATAATCATTCAGATTAAATTTATTGAGACAATTAGAGGTGGCAATCCACAAACTTCCACGACCATCATTAAGAATATCCAAAATTTCGTTGCCACAAATGCAATTCTCATCATCTAATCCAAATCGAGAAATCTTAGAATTTATTCCGTCAAACCTATTTAGCCCATCCTCTGTCCCAAGCCACATAAAGCCAGTATCGTCTTGAGCTATCGATATAACTTTATTATCACTTAGTTTACCATAGAAATTAATTGATTCAAATGACTGTGCACTACCAATTAAGGAGAGAAGTATTAAAAACCATTTTATCCATTTCAATTTACTTTCTTTTTATACCAAGTTTATCCATTCGACTAATCAAGGTTTTAGGGTTTATTTTTAGGATTTCAGCAGCTCCATCTTCACCAAAAACTTTACCGCCAGTTCTAATTAAGGTGGATTGAATATGCTTTTTCTCATTCTCTGCAAGGGAAAGCTCACTTGATTCATCAAAGTCAAAGGATTCTGGCACCCAAGAATTGAACTCTAAATCCCCTCCCTGCTCTAAAATTAAATATCGTTGGATTATATTTTCTAGCTCTCTTACATTGCCTGGCCAATCATACATCATTAATTTTGAAAGCCCAGATTTAGTGATTCCACATTTTTTCAATCCCAATTTATGGCTATACATCAAAATAAAATGCTCACTTAAAAGTGGAATATCATTCTTTCTATTTCGCAATGGAATGGTTTCTAAGGGGAATACATTTAATCTGTAATACAAATCTTCTCTAAAATGACCCTCTTTAATACCTTTTAACAAATCTCTATTTGTGGCCGCTATAATACGTACGTTAATTTTTACAGTTTCATTGCTACCCAAAACTTGCATTTCGCCTTCTTGAATTATCCTCAAAAGCTTTGTTTGAATATTAGTACTGAGCTCTCCAATTTCATCGAGGAAAATGGTACCATTATTTGCTAATTGAAATCTACCAATTCTATCCTTTATTGCACCAGTGTACGCCCCTTTTACATGTCCAAACAATTCACTCTCAATCAAATTTTCTGATAAAGTGGCACAATTAATTTTGATAAATGGCTTATGAGATAGATTACTTAGGTTGAAAATAGCTTTTGCAATAAGTTCCTTACCTGTTCCTGTTTCACCTTGAATGAGGCAAGTAGAATTTGTAATAGCTACTTTCTCTATTGTGGAGAGAAGTGTTTTGTACTTTTTATCTTCCGTAATAATATCTCCAAAACCTTGCGTACTAAATATTTCATTTTTTAAGTAAGTGTTTTCTTCTTTAAGCACCTTACTCATTTCAGAAAGCTGGGCTATTAGTTTCTTATTCTGTCTTTTGACATCAAGTAACTCTAAGCCTGTCTTTAAAGTTTGCTCAATTTCTGTAGCGTCCCATGGTTTTAGAATAAACCTATATATTCCGCCATCATTGATCGCTCTGATGATAACATCTACATCACTATATCCCGTCAAAATAATTCTGATACAATCAGGGTAAAGGTTTTTTACTTTCTTCAGGAATTCTGTACCAGACATACCATCCATCCTTTGATCACTAATGACTAGCTTAATATCATTATTTTTTAAGATATCTAGACCTTCAAATGCATTAATAGCTGTATGAATATGATATAGATGTCTAAACGCAATTTTGAAGGTATTCAAATTGTGAATTTCATCATCTACATATAAGATTTCAGTCAATTCCATTAGTAGTAGTAATCTTTTTCAAAAACAATCCGCGTTTAGACAAATCGCTGGTCTTAAGATAAGTCAAAACGAGTAAATATTAAATCAATGTTTATAAAAAATCTAGTTTGCATATCTATATAAACTAAAATGGTAATATGTACAGATTTTTCGCATTCCAATGGAATAAAAGGAGGCAAATATGTAAAAAACGTGTCACAGTTCTTTCTTATTCCGCGTGAATAAAAATGCTAAAATTCGGGCTCAATTCTAAGTTAATACCTTATTAATGAGTTTATTATACGCAAATCTAGTGCAAACTTAAGAAAATAATTTTTAATGGAATAGCTAGTTCTAAACTGCTACTAAAGAAAAAAAAAGAATAGTCCTATTTTTAACCTGAAATAGATATTATATTTAACATTTCATAATATGTTATAATCATAAGCCAATCTATTTTTTGAACTAGCGCTGCGCAAGGGTGCGACGATAGGAGCAGACCGCAGCCTCAGATATTTTCATCTGAGGCAAGGGCCGAGTGAACAACGAGCCCTGGAGCATCTACCGTTTATACATAAGTGCTATGGCAATCTAATAGACCATCCAAGAAATAAAGGATTAAATTTCTCTAATCCTTTTTCCATAGTTATTATTCCAGGAGGTCTTTGTGACTGGTATCCAGACCATCCACCAAGCCTAGCTACTATCCAAGCAGCCCAAGCTAAAGAATCTGATCTGTGTGGATTTTTTAGTTCGCCTTGATCCTCTATTTTACTTTGCAGACTTAAACATTGCTCTAAAATGGAAGACTCACTTACTTGTGGATTGTTGAAAAATCGGTAGGCTCCAATCTTATTTGACCAGTTCGCATCTAATTGATTTACTACTAAAGTTTCTGCCTTCAGAATGCTTTCATGGATAAGTGCTCCTCTTTTTTCCAGGCGCTTATCTCCATATAAATAGCCCCGAATGGAATAGTCTGCTTGATTGTGCTCGATTACCATACTTAACGCATACATATATAATTTTACACTTATGTATAAACGGTAGATGCTACGCAGCTCGCTACTCGCTTAGCCCTCGCGGACTGCCACCAGCCTACCCACTTAGCTAAACCATTGGTGGCACTACGTCGCAGCGCTAGCCCATTGGACATTGCTATTTTTGAAGAGTATTCTTATTTAAAGATCTGATTATCAATCATATAAAAACTGTTTTAATTCCCTATCAGCCCTAGTTTACCTACCAAAAAATAACTACCGTGGTTCCTATAACTTTCTCAACAGTTATAAACCTGTTTGAGTCATAAGTAAGATCTCTGCTAGAATAAGCTGGAAGAACATATATGAATCTCACGACAAGCACCAAGAGCGTTTGATAGCGCAATGGCTGACTTTTATGTCAGCCGCACTCCCAAAGTCTAAAAACTGGATTATCAGATAACTAAAACTTGGCTTAATCATGAAATTGACCAATAAGATATTTACTTTTGAAGCGTAAGTAATGAACAACTATGATAAATTCCAAAAAAGCACTCTTTTTCCTTGTTTTCCTTATCCTTGGCTCAATTCAAGTAGAAGCACAGGAAAAACCTAATATCCTAACTAAGTACAATGTATTAAGTGGAAGTTTAACTTATGCTTTTCATCGACCAAGAGGTGATTTGGCTGACCGATTTGGCCCTAGTTTAGAGGTAGGTCTTGGAGCCGAATTTATTACTAAAAAATCAAGGTTCGTATTTGGTTTGACAGGAACAATCATGTTTGGCAATGAGGTAAATGATGATGTGCTTAGTATCATTACTAATGAAGATGGAAACATTATTGGTTCCACTCAAATAGCGGGTCTAGTCACTCTCAAACAAAGAGGCTTCTATGTAGGAAGTCACATAGGGAAAATATTCAAAATAAAGAGAAATTCCTTGTCTGGGATTCGGTTTACTGCTGGTGCTGGATTGCTTCAACACAAAATACGCGTACAAGATGATTTAGAATCTATCAATATCTTAGCTGGAGACAATGTAAAAGGCTTTGATCGCTTAACCAATGGTTTAGCACTGCATCAATTTTTAGGTTATCAACATTTCGGTAAAAGTGGCTTATTTAATTTCTTTGGAGGTATAGAAGCTTATGAAGGTTTTACAATGAGCAGAAGAAGTTTTGACAATACACTTATGCGTAGAGATGACCGAAGTCGTGTAGATATATTATTGGGCTTGAAGTTTGGATTCGCAATCAAATTCAATCTCAATGAAACGGGCGATGAAATTTACTATTAAGGATTGATGATCTTAATCTATAGATTAGGGATTGCAGTGTATTCTTTTGGGATAACTATAGGCGGACTATTCCACCAGAAAGCACGATTATTTAAGGAGGGCAGAAAAGGCGTATTTGAACAAATAAAATCCGCCAATATTGCTTCGCAATCGCCTATATGGTTTCACTGTTCTTCCCTAGGAGAATTCGAGCAGGCTCGCAGCATTATCGATGCATTACATGACAAAGGAGAAAAAATATTACTCACTTTCTTTTCTCCCTCTGGCTATGAAATCAGAAAAAATTACGCATCAGTAGATTGGGTCTTTTACCTCCCACTGGATAGCCCTAAAAATGCTAATTTATATCTTGAATTGACTCAACCCAAATTAGCTATATTCGTAAAATACGACCTTTGGTATTACTACTTAACAAACCTAAAAACAAGAGCAATTCCCTCGTATTTGATCTCCGCATTATTTTTCCCTAAGCAAATATTTTTCAAAGCTAGGCTAGGCAAGTTGCATAGAAAAATGCTCAATAGTTTTGACAAAATTTACTTGCAGAACGAAGAAAGTAAAAAGCTATTGGAAGGTATAAAAATTAATAATACTGAGGTTGTTGGAGACACAAGAGTAGATAGCGTTCTTGAAAGAAAAGACAAAGCAAAAAAACTACCCATTTTAGAAGCTTTTTTAGGAGAGCAAAAAGCAATTATCTTAGGAAGCTCCTATGAGGCAGAAATAGATTTAATTGTAAAATCATTGCCTTTTTTGAGTCATGAAAAAATAATCATCGCGCCTCATGAGGTTGATGAACCAAATGTAATGTCTATACAGAACAAGCTAGGGAATAACTGTATTAGATATAGCAAATATGAGCAGGCTAAAGAAAGCCAAAAAGTGCTCATTATCGATAATATTGGGACCCTATTTCACTCCTACAAATATGCAAAACTTGTATTCATAGGTGGGGCATTTTCTAAGGGCCTACATAACACTTTAGAGCCGGCTGCTTACGGAGTCCCTATCTGTTTTGGACCCCATTATCATAAATTTGTTGAAGCGGTAGATATGGTGAATCTCAATTGTGCGTTCCCAGTGGCATCGGTAAGTGATTTGAAATCTCTATATTCACGACTTGAAGACACCACATTCACTAAGACGGTGAATCAAAAGGTTAATGAATATATGCAAGATAGTAAGGGTGCAAGTCATCGTATCTTTAATGACATCTTGCTCCAAATCCAATAAGGATAATGAATAAAGAAACTATAGAAACATTTATTGGAAATAAAGCGCTCGTCATAGGGGATGTGATGGTGGACAAATATCTTACTGGAAAGATTGACAGGATATCTCCTGAAGCACCTGTTCCAATTGTTAATTTACAGACTAGAGAGGCTAGGTTAGGAGGTGCAGCCAACGTCACACTAAGTCTCAAAGCCTTAGAAGCGGAGCCTATTCTGTTTTCCATTGTAGGTGATGATCAAAACGGAGAACTCATCAAGCATCTACTCGAAGAACAAAATATTAGTGCAGAAAATATTCAAAGTAGTACTACTCGCAAGACTACAGTAAAATCACGCATTCTCTCCTCCAATCAACAAATTTTGAGAGTAGATGAAGAAGATACCCACCCTTTAGATAAAAAAGAAGAAAAATTGCTATTGAATAGTATTTCATCCTATCTAGATAAAGAGAGCGTTGCTGTTATCATTTTTCAAGACTATAACAAAGGGGTACTTACCCCCTTATTAATCAAGACAATCATTACACTCGCCAAAAGGAAAAATATCCCCACAGTAGTTGACCCAAAGAAAGATAATTTCTGGGCATATGAAGGGGTAACATGCTTCAAGCCAAATATAAAAGAAGTGAGAGAAGCCTTAAATAAAGCTATCCAGATTGATAAAGAATCTCTATATGAAATACACCACGATTTAAGACAAAAATTGGATCACAAAGCAAGCTTGATAACCTTATCAGAGCATGGAATTTTCTATGCAGATGCGAAGGAAAATCATTTGATAGCTACCCAGTCTAGAAAAATAGCAGATGTATGCGGAGCGGGTGACGCAGTACTTGCTGTAGTAGCTTTGGGCTTGGCAAATGAAATATCTGCACCCGTTTTATGCGATTTGGCCAATCTAGCAGGAGGCCAAGTTTGTGAGAAAGTGGGGGTAGTTCCAGTCGAAAAATCTCAGTTATGTCGTGAATTAAGCAAATCTAGCTGAAATCATTAGTATAATTAGTGACAAAACTTGAGATAGCGCTCAATAATTATGCGCTTAACGCTATATTATATTCCGAATAATACATATTTTTACCATATCCTTATAATAAAACAATCTCTCTTTTAAATGAGACAGATTTATTTCTTTCACAAAAAATTAAAAATATTAGTATGAGAATTTTACCTCTACAAAAATTATTTTCACTCCTCGTCATGATGTGTGCGACCGCAATAGTATTTGCGCAGCCCGCCAATGATGACTGTTCCACTCCAACATTTATGATACTTGGAGCGGATGCTGCTTCTTGTGTACCAGTACAAGGGGACACAAGAGGAACTGTAGATGCCACAACGGTGATGGATGCCCCTACTGTTTGTTCTGGCTCATGGTTTACAGATGATGTTTGGTTTAGCTTCGAGACAGGTGCTACTCCGCCAGCCAATGGTGTTACTGTCGAAGTAAGACTTGATCCTGGTTCTGGGACCGAGTTAATCGAACAAGGTATGGCTATCTATGTGGATTGTGACGCAACGACCAATCCGCTCGATTGTTTTTCTGACGTACCAGGTAGAAGAACTATTGATTTTCCACCAACTTGTTTAGAACCGAATTCTACCTATTTAGTTAGAGTTTGGTCTGCACCGGATCCAAGAACAAATGAAGGAACTTTTTCTATTTGCGCTTATGAGACTCCTGAAGATACTACTGGTGGTGGAGGTCCAACTGAGCCTACTGCAAGAGTAATTTATGAAGAAACATTTGATGAAGGTTTTGGAGATTGGACTCCAGTTTCTGAGACGCAACAGTTGAACCTTATTACAGGAGATACTGTAGACACAGATTGGATATGGTCAGAAACAGGATGTGTAAATGATTTTGGTGGTGGTGTAAATTGCCATGTTGTACCAGGATTTGAATGTCAATTAGTTGGAGTAGTTGGAATCCCTGGAGGATTCTACCAAACTAAATTCACAGGAATTCCTAATAACGCTGGTCCCGATCCTACAAATACAAATCCACCATATGATCCAATTTTTTCTTACATTGTTTCTCCTCCTATTGATTTGTCAAAAGAGGATTGTGTAAACCTTACTTGGATAGAATCTGCTAGATACCTTAACGGTGGTACACTTACTAACCTAGGTGGTTTTGTTCAGTATAGTTTAGATGATGGTGAAACATGGATAAATCCTACTACCTCTATCGGAACAGCAGATATCACAGAAAATTATGGTGGTGAATACGTAGTTAACGGAGCACCAACAAATGCATTACAAAGATCCATTCCATTAATTGGAGCAGAAGGAAATACTAACGTAAGAATTAGATTTGGATTCGATGGTGATTTTTATTTTTGGATTGTTGATGATATAAGATTAGTAGAGGGATCTGCAGCTGATGGTGTTGCTCAAAGCAACTTCTTTGCTAGATCACATACCAACCCTATGTCAATTCACATGGTTGATTCTTATGATTTCTTGATTGATATCGCAAATCTTTCATGCCAAAATTTGACTAACGCTAGTGTTAATGTGACGGTAACTAATGATGCTGGTGAAGAATTACATAATGTAAATCTTGATTACGGTACTATCCAAGCAGATTCATTGGCTGAAAATCAGGCTTTCAATCAACCATTTACACCACCTGCTGTAGCTGGTGATTACACAAATACATATACGCTAATCGCGGATGTAGATAATGACCCTAGCAACAATGTCAGAACTTTTACAACTACCGTAGTAGACGAAATGGTTTTCAGAAAGGAAGATGGTAATCCTAACGGAGTTATCGCTCCTAACCAAACTGCTGGTGTTTTCTGGGAAGATGGTGAAGCTTTCACTTGGGAAATGGGTAACATTTTTTACGCACCTTCAGGGACAACAGTAGATGGAGACCAACTTGAATTTACGCAAGTATCTTTCCAATTAGGAAACCCAACTGTAATTATTGGAGATTTATTAAGAATATGGTTGTATGAAATCACGGATAACGATTTTGATAACATTATCTCAAAGGATGATGCTTCTGAATTGACTAGACTTGGAATTTCTGAGTACACAGTAACTGGAACAGAGAATGGTATAATCACTGTTGATTTAGAATCATTCACAGGCCAACCACTTACTATAGAACCAAATACGCACTATATGGCTACTGTAGAGACAACTACTGAAGTAGTTAGAGATGCTGCCATGTCTATAGCTGATGATGATACCTACGATTACTCTGCTGCCATTTTTACTGCGCAGCAACTTGGACAAGCAACTCAAAATTTAGATGACATGAGATACGCTCATTCATTTGGTATCTCTAAGGAGAATTTCTTCCGTATTGGACCTGGAAATACTGGTGATTTAACGACAGGTAATTTCCCTCAAAATTTCACACCTGTCATTCGTCTTGGATTTGATTTATTATCTACATCAACTGTTGAGATCAATAATGATATTAAGGTAGCTCTTTCACCTAATCCAACTGCAAGTGACCTTACGCTTAACTTATCTATTGAAGAGCCAACTGACATGGAGGTATCTATCGTTGACCTTGCAGGTAAAGTTATATCTACAAGATCTCTAAGCGGTGTTACAGAATTGAAAGAAGAATTTAATGTAAGTAATTTATCTAATGGTGTTTATTTTGTACACATCAATACTAAAGATGGAGTAAGAACGGAGAAATTTGTGATAAGCAAATAATTCAAGGTTTTTAAACACCTTCATATAAGGATGTTGAGCGTATTGCTCAACATCCTTTTTTTTTGCCTAGTAGTTTACATTTCTATGGCTTTTTATATTTTTCTCCATGTTAAAAAATTACCATAGAACAATACAAAACATGCTACCCTATATGCAAAGTATATAGTGTTTACTTACAGATATTTCTAACTACTCTAACAACTGAAACATGCTAGTAAATTGCCGTTCCGTATTTAAGCTTTATTTTTGCCTCATTTTGATTTCTACTTCATTTTCAATTTTTGCACAACCTGCTAACGATAGATGTAGTTCCCCTACTCTACTTGAAGTTGGTCTCGATGCGGAATCTTGCATCCTTGTTAGAGGAGACACAAGAGAAACAGAAGATGCTACCTTAGTAGAAGACGCTCCAATGGTTTGCTCTGGTTCTTGGTTTACAGATGATGTATGGTACAGTTTTAATACTACCGATTCTATTCCACCTTTTGGGGTTACGGTAGAAGTGAAACTAGACCCGAATATTAGCACTGAGTTGATTGAACATGGGCTGGCTATATATCTTGATTGTGACAGCAAATCTGACCCTATTGATTGCTTCTCAGACGCACCTGGGCGAAGAACATTGGAGTTTCCGACAAACTGTCTCGAACCAAATTCTAGCTACTTCATCCGATTGTGGTCAGCTCCAGAAGCTAGAACCAATGAGGGAACTTTTTCTATCTGCGCCTACGAGAGCCAGGCCTCTGAGGATACCACAATTGTAATGGAGCCCATGCCAAGAATTATCTATGAAGAAACTTTTGATGAGGGCTTTAATGGATGGGAGTCTGTGTCACAGTCTCAAACCATTAACAATAACTTAACGCCTCCTGCTTGAGATGATAATCATTGGTTGTGGACTGACACAAGTTGTCTCGAATCCTTTGTTGGCACCCAAATTTGTCTGAACCCATCACCAGTTACTTGTCAAAATAATGGAGTCACTGGCGTACCTGCTGGATTTTACCAAGCGTGTTGGGGAGCAAACGAGTGTGATCTTTTTTCTTTTGATAATATAAACACATATGTAGTTTCACCTCCGATAAATTTATCAAACGAGAGCTGTGTAAATCTAACGTGGACTGAATCTGCTCGTTTCCTAAACGGTGAAACACTTTCTAATCTTGGTCCTTATGTACAATATAATGTAGATGGAGGAGAAACTTGGAATAACCCAAGTAGTGCTATTGGTTCTCCAGATGTATCTGTCAACTATGGCGGGGAATATGTAGTCAATGGACTTGCCACTTTTGCGCTAGAAAGGGGCATCCCTCTTATTGGAGAAGAAGGAAACAATGATGTAAGAGTACGTTTCGGATTTGATGGTGATTTTTACTACTATTGCTCAATAAGAGACAAACAGGTTCATAATTTTTAACCTTTTGTACAATTGGCTACTTTTGTTTTATTAATCAGATAATTGCTAGCTAAAATTTTTATCTTAAAGTGACAAAAACGAATTAAATGAGAACCTTACTTCTAAGTACAATTATAATTTCATTTGCTGTAACAGCCAATAGTCAGGTATTTTGGTCAGAAGATTTTTCGAATGGTATTCCAGCAGATTGGTCGAATGAAGATTTATCAGAAATTGGACTTTTGTGGACTTATTGTGCAGATACCAGTACATATGCAAATAATCAAGACACAATCACTTGCCCTTTTGATCTTACAGACTGTGACAATAGACAAAATCATTTCAAATCTAATAGTCCAGAAAATGGATTTGCATGTTGTGTGGCGGATGTATTTTTTGATGAACTAGGAAGCACCACTTTCGATTCAAGGTTAACAACTAGTGCTATTGATTGCTCAAATCAATCAGAAGTTTATATCCTATTCAATTCGCATATAGGTGTATTTGATTTAAATGCGCTTGATCATGCTTTTTTACAAGTGAGTACAGATAGAGTAACTTGGACTCAGTTTACTCCATTCCCAGATTTACAAGTATCTCAAACTACAGAAGAAGGGTTTAGAAGATGGTCTTTCAACCCTCAGCAATCCACGTTTGATATAAGTGATATTGCTGCGAATCAAGAAACTGTTTATTTGCAATGGTATTGGGAAGGAAATCGAGAATACCATTGGAGTATTGACGACATAGTATTGACCAGCGAAAATCCATTCCCAAGTGTCGATGTTTCACTTAGCCCTGACATACGGTTTCATGCTTTAATGCCCAACTTCTCTACACCTTTATCTCAAATAGAGCCAGCACACTTTTTAACAGATGTTGTACAATTTGGTTTGGACACCCTTAGAGATCTAGAGGTGATAG